>JBDTZL010000431.1:0-27997 GCA_040005125.1 Ginsengibacter sp. | reverse complement strand
CACCGGGGAGCCCTGTATTTAAAAGTGGGCAAATAAATAAGGGTGACAAATTATTGTCTGTTCAATGGGAAGACAAGGCGCCAATTGATGTAAGCTCCGGCGGATTGAAACAATTGTATGATGTGCTGGGAATGAGCAATCATGATAAGGCAACTTTAAAAATAAAGAAGCAGGATGGTTCGGAAAGGTCTGTGGTATTGTTCAAAGCAAAAAGTGAAGAAGACGACGAAGAAAATAAAGTGAAAAGTTTTTTGTTGAAGGGAAGCAGGACCATAGGTTTTATTTCTTTGCCTTCTTTTTACCAGGACTGGGAAAATGAAAGGGTAGGAGTAAAGGGTTGCGCAAATGATGTGGCAAAAGAGATTTTAAAATTAAAAAAGGAAAATATTGAGGGATTAATAATTGATCTTAGATATAATGGCGGCGGCTCCATGCAGGAAGCCATTGAATTATCGGGAATCTTTATCGATGCAGGCCCTGTAGGGCAGGATAAAGGAAGAGATACCAAAGTGTATACTTTAAAAGATATGAACCGGGGAACCATATATGACGGGCCACTGATGCTGATGGTTAACAGCTACAGCGCTTCAGCCTCCGAAATGGTGGCAGGCACTTTACAGGATTATCACCGTGCTGTAATTGTAGGAACACCAACCTATGGCAAAGCCACCACACAGATTGTATTGCCAATGGATACTGCTGTTAACATGGAGAAAGACTTTAGTAATATAAAATCTGACAGCTATCTTAAAGTAACCGTTTCAGAATTATACAGGGTAAACGGAACTACAGCACAGGCAAAAGGGGTGCAACCTGATATTGTATTACCCGATATGCCGGAGGCGCATCCTCAACGTGAAGCTGATAATCCTTACGTACTTATTTCATCACCAATAGAAGCAAATAAATATTTTAAGCCTTATCCTGCTCTTGTGCTTGATAATCTGAGGATTCTTGCAAAAAACAAAACAGATTCTTCTTACTATTTCCGGCAATTAAAAAAATATCTCGGGTTTGAGAAAGAAGTGCAACAGAAAAAGGATGTGAGCTTACTTTTATCAGATGCAATTGAAGAAGAAAAAAAAGAAGCTCTGAAAAACATTGATACGGGCATATTAAAAAAAGAACCGGTGCCTTACACTATACAAAATAATTCATTTGAAGAAAAACAATTGCAGGTCAATGCTGGCCTTAAAGAGATGAATGACGAGTGGACAAAATTTTTAACTAATGATCCTTACCTGCAAATAGCTTACGATATGATATTGCTGATGATTAAATAATTTATTAAACTATTTTATACCTTTTTTTTTAACCAAACACTGATGAAACAAATTCTATTTTTTCTTTTATTAAGCATTTCGGCGGTAAATGCTGAAACTTCCTTTGCGCAGGATTTATCCAATCCCGGCGATTACATGACGGCCGTAAGCAATGCCCAAAAGGAGATGAATCAAAAATATATGGCATATATGAGCGCTGCAGCTCATGGGCGTAAAGCAAGAAAAGTAGATAAGCTGAGGCAACAGGCTTTACAAAGTATTGACAACTCGCGTTTCAAAACAATTGACCTTCCTATATACAAAAGCGATAATAGTTTAAGACAAAGCAGCATTGATTATATAAAGCTTTGCTATAATGTTTTTAATGATGATTATGCCAGGATCGTAAATATGGAAGATATCGCCGAGCAGTCGTTTGATGAGATGCAGGAATTTATTTTATTGCAGGAAAAAACAAGCGAAAAGATACATGAAGCCAGTGGCAAAATGAATGCCGCAAGTAAAGCCTTTGCAGAAAAGTATAATGTAAAGATCATTGAGTCGAAAGATGAACTGAGTGACAAACTTGAGCAGACCGGCAAATTAACTCATTATAAAAACGATGTCTATTTGATTTTTTTTAAATGCAACTGGCAGGATGGCGAGATTATTAAAGCGATGAATGCAGGAAAAATTACAGAAGCAGAACAGGGACGATCTTCACTTTTGCGTTATACCACCGAAGGCCTGGCCGGTCTTGATACTTTAAAAAATTTTGAAGGTGATCCTTCTTTGGCGATTACATGCAAACAGGTGTTACAATTTTACAAGAACATGGCAGAAAATGATTTGCCAAAGCAAATGGATTATTTCCTGAAAAAAGAAAATTTTGAGAAGATAAAAAAGGCGTTTGAAGTAAAACCCGAAAAGGATCGCACTCAAAAAGATGTAGATGCCTTTAATGACGGGGTTAAAGAAATTAATAAAGCCAACAATACCTTTAACGATATCAATAAAAAGGCCAACACCGGAAGAAATGATGCCATAAACAAATGGAACGATACCGAAAAATCTTTTGCCGATAGTCACATGCCCTATTACAAATAATATAACATTATTTAATAATGCAGGGGTTAATATTCAACCCCGGCAGCGTGCCTTTGTAGTTTCCTGCCGGAAATATGCCCGTAAATACGCCGGTCCTGTAATACCTCCCGGTATTATACCACATGACTCACTTATGTACGCGTTTGCCCGTGCCCGTTATTCGTTGCCTTTGCTGTGGATGATAAATGCGGCATCACCGGCCTGAAAAATCTATACACCGGTTAAGCCGGCTACCAGTTGCAAAAAAAGATACTTAACCCAGTACTTGGTGGCAAACAAAAGGTAAGCTATCCGGTTGCTTTTGATGGTTTTTTCCCTGCGCAAAGTGCTTATTGCTCAATTATTTGTGCTTTCCGCTTATTTAGCTGTTTACACAATATTATTTCATATGAATGTGTTTATAGCTATAGCCGATTTGAATGGTTACCCAGCAAAAACCATTATTGTAATTTAGAATGGCGGGTAATCTTTTCTGAAGCGATCGATGATATCTAGATTATGAGGCGCAGATAATAACAGTAACATATATAAAAATATAAATATATTCCAATATCATGTTGGATGAAAGGGCGGTCAGGAGAGTAATAATCTTATATATATCCTTTGTTAGTACATAATAATTTCAAATTAATCTTCGGGAAAGCTATTTTCTGCAAAATATTCTTTCTGTTATGCCTGGTCTTATTGGTCGGCGTGTTTAAAATCCATGCTCAAAAAAATGCAAATTATGCGTTGTACGCAAATATTATTTACCGCTTTACCAAATATATAGATTGGCCTGATTCGAAACAATCAGGTGATTTTGTTATAGGGATAGTGGGAGATACTCCGCTTTATGACGAGTTGAAGGATTTTACTGAAAATAAAACTGTTGGAAACAGAAAGATAGTTATCAAAAAAATGTCGGCTTCAGCAGATTCTTATAACTGTAATATCCTGTTTGTTACTGAAGATAGAAGTAAAAGCTTAAAAAAGATTGCTGAGACAACAATGGGAGACCCAATCTTAATTGTCTCAGAATCTGGCGGGCTTGCATCAAAAGGATCCTGTATAAACTTCGTTATTGTAAGTGAACATCTCAAATTAGAATTTAATAAAAATAACATTGAGGAGAGAAATTTAAATATTGCCACTGAGCTATTGAGCCTGGGAACAGTTATAAAATAAAAATTAATACAGTTTAAAAATTAAAAATGATACAAACCCTTATTCAAAAAGCGTTGTTCCACATAGGGACCACCGGCCTGAAAGCAGGAAAATTCAGCTGCTCTCCACGCCTTATTTTAATGGGAAAACAAAATATTACGGGAATCAGTGATACGATTGGTAACATTCCCCGGCGCCAGGCCTTTGCAGGGTATGCCCTGTTGAATATTTCAATAAGGGACAATTCAACAAAACAGTTTTCGGTTTTTGCTGATATAACGAATGCACTAAATCGGTATTACCGGAGTTTGGGATTTAATATGGATTTGAATAAGAAAGTTACGGAAGTCTTTTACGGTCAGCATGAAGATGCCATAGGGGTAATGGGAGGCTTTAATTTTAATTTTTAATGTATCCAATATAATCGTGAAAAAATGAAAAACTATCTCGCAAAAAGTATTTTTGTTTTTATAACTATTTCTGTATCGGCGCTAACCGATGCCTATAGCCAGACTGATACTGCAAAGTTAAACGCATACGAAGACCTGAGCTTAAAAGATCTGCTGAATGTAAAAATCGTTTCAGTGTCCAAACAGTCGGAATTACTATTTGACTCACCTTTATCAGCATCTGTTGTTACAAGAGAAGAGATCCGAAAAGCCGGCTGCACTTCAATCATGGAGGCATTAAGGCTTGTGCCCGGGATGATTGTAAGAGAGCAAAGCAACGGCAACTATGATGTTCATTTACGTGGGATGGATAATATTCCTCCTAATTCTCCATTCGATATAACCTCTAATACTACGACATTGGTAATGATTGATAACCGCCCGGTATACAGCTATCTCAGGGGAGGAACTTTTTGGGAAACATTGCCAATAGATATCAATGATGTGGAAAAGATCGAAGTGGTTAGAGGGCCTGCCGCAGCCTTGTACGGCCCGAACGCAGTAAATGGGGTAATAAATATCATTACCCGGCAAGTGGAGAAAGATGGTTTATACCTGTTGGCAAACACGCAACAGGGAGGCAATCATACATTTATCAATAATGCTTCTGTAGGTTACCGGTTCAATAAAAAGTGGAACGTCATTGCGTCGGGCAATTACCAGGGCCGCGATCGCACACAAACTTCTTATTTTGAATTTGACAGGAATCGGCTGCTGGAGAACCCTGATTATTTTATTAATATTACTTATGATACTGTAAAAAATGTAGATACCCGCTATCCTGACCCTCGCCTGGCAATGGACAAATATGCCGGTAATCTTTTTTTGAATTATGAGCCTGCAGAAAAAATAAGATTTAACCTCAGCGCCGGAACCCAGCATTCGATGGTACAAAAAGTTTCAACTGAAAATGAGATCACTCCCTTATCAACGGCTTCATCCGACACCAGATATGCTGATTTCCGCGCTAATGTAAAGGGATTTTCGGCCCAGGTTTCTTATAGGGGCGGCACACAGGCTACAGATCTTGATCCGGGGAGAAAATATGACTTCAGCACAGTTGGCGCCAATATAGAATACAACTTTACAAAGGCCAATTTTTCAATTAAGCCGGGCCTTGGTTATACAAGTGTTGTTTATGACGACAGGAAGTATTCGGATCTTTTAAATAAAACAGGGCTTCTCAATGGACGGGGACAAATCACTACACAAAGCGCCTCCCTTCGCGGAGAATATAAGTTGCTGGGCAATAACCTGAGATTGGTGGCAGGACTTACGGACAGTAAATTTAATTATCCTGACACGGCCTATGTTTCCTGGGAGTTTGCAGCCACTTACAAACTGAATAAAAAACATTTGTTTAGGGTAGTTTATTCCCGTGCACCACGATCATCTAACATCTTCGACACCTATGTTACCAAAACAATTAGCTCCGTTCCAATAGGGTATAAAAAATTCTTAAGAGTCGCGGCTGAAGGAAATAAAAATCCTAAACTGCTTACCGCCGATATGTTTGAGATCGGTTACCGCGGCAGCATTGTCCCTGGGGTAACTATTGATGTGGAATTATTTGATATTAATGCCAAAAATTATAATACCCCTGTCAGCGGCCGCCCCTATATTCAGCTCATTGGTACCGATACCGTACAGGTGGTGCCTGTCACGTCAACAGACCTTCCACTTGTACTTCACCAGCAGGGTGTAACTGTTTCATTAACCTGGGATTCAAAGAAGCTACAAGTAAAGCCTTTTATAACGTACCAGGAGACAAATATGAAAAATTATGCTCCGTTCATAAATACACCCGATGCGGGCACACCTGGTGCTGAACAAAATAATATTTATTCAGGAATCGGGAAGGAAGCAAAACTTAACAGCACTCCCACGGTTTTCGGAGGAGCATCTGCCAATTATTCGGTCACTTCCAAAGTGAACGTTAACATGAGTGCTTATTATTATTCTTCCCAAACGTATTACCACCTGTCTAACATTATATTTAACGATGGTATTAGAGGGATTGATCATATCCCTGCAAAATTGATACTCAATGCTAATGTATCGTATGAGGCGTTAAAGGGATTACATTTTTTCTTCAGCGGGAAAAATATACTAAATAATAAAACGAGAGAATTTTTCCGTACGGATGAAGTGCCTGCTATGTTGTTTGCAGGTATCAACTTTGAGTTTTAAAACAATAAACAAATATGATGATTCTTTAAGAAGCTTAATTTATTTTCTATCAACCTAATCTTTTATAATGAACCGATGAATATAAGTATTAAAAAAAGAATTTACTGGAGCTTTTCATTATTGGTATCCCTGTTTGTTATCAACGGTATTATCACTATTATCACTTTAAATAATAATAAAAAGCTTTCAGAACATGTTTCAACAGTAACCGATCCCTCCCTTCAAAGTTTAGAAGATTTTGAAGACATGCTTGTTGCATCAAAGATGTATACAACCAATTGGGTATTTCTAAGATCAAACAAAGATGATAAAGATGCTTTAAAGCGACTTCATGAAATGGAATATCCTTCCTTAAAAATGAAATTGAACCTGTTATCGCCGAAGTGGGATAATAAATACATGGCGGATAGCTTACAAAAAATTTATACAGGATTTGAACAGCTTCTTGTAGTTGAAAAAAGAATTATGTCGTCATTGCAGACGTTTGAGAACTATGATGATCCTGTGGCAAAATTAGAAGCTGAAAGGCTTGTTGAAGACGAGCTTTTGCCGCGTACTTCATCATTAATTAACTCTCTTTCGGTCATCACCTCAAATGAAATAAACATAAGGAATCAAAAGAATAAGGATCTGGAAAAAACTCTTATACACTTAAGAGTGCTGATCTCTGTTCTTGCCATTACAATAATTTTTATAGGTATTCTTCTTTCATTATACATGGCCCGGGTAATTGTTAATCCAATCAATAAGATCAGGCATATTGTAAATGATCTTGGTAAAGGAATTACCAGCAAAGTAAGTCATAAAGCAGGCAATAATGAGATCGGTGAAATGGTTCGTTCTGTTAATAACCTCTCCGAAAAATTGCTGGCAATAGCCAGGTTTGCTCATGAAACCGGGCTCCGGAATTTTGATATTCCTTTTAAACCTCTTAGTGACGAAGACACCCTGGGCAAAGCGTTGATTGCAATGCGGGACAATATTAGATCAACCGATGAAAAATTAAACCAGGCACAGCATACTGCTAAACTTGGAAGTTTCGAAAGGGACATTAGTAGCGGCAGAGTGGATATGTCAGACGAAATGTTTACCATTTTTGATATTGATCCTGTTTCTTTTGATTACAATTTTCAAAGTATTGTAGAATTGGTTCATCCCGACGATTTGGATTTTTTTAAAAACAAAGGCATTCAATTGTTCCAGGATCATAAGCCTGTTGGCTATGAATGTAGAATGGTTACAACCAATGGAGTAACAAAAAATCTTTTTGTGCAGGTTAAATTAGAATTAGATACTCATGGAAACCCATTCAAAACAGTTGCGATCATTCAGGATATATCTGAAAGAAAAAGAGTGGAGGAAAAGCTGTCGGAAGAGCGTGAATTATTCCGGCTCCTGATTGAAAATATACCCGATCAGATTTATTTGAAAGATACAGAAAGCCGGTTTTTACTCTGTAACATGCCGGGAGCAATAAATGCCGGCTGTAAATCCCAGGCAGATATAATCGGGAAAACTGATTTTGATTTTTACCCTCCCGAAAGCGCAAAACATTTTTTTGACGTTGAACAGGCTCTTATGAGATCAGGCAAAACGCTTATCAACCAGGAAGATTACGTGCCTGATACAATAACCGGGGAGCCGCGCTGGAGCCTGAACACTAAGGTTCCAGTTAAAGACCATAGTGGTAAAATGATCGGCCTGATTGGTATTAACCGCGATATAACCCAAAGAAAGATTTCAGAAAAGAAAATTGAGGATGTAAACAGGGAACTTAGTACTCTTTTTAATTCGATAGATGAAATCTTTTTCTCTGTAAACATGACCGCATTAAAGGTGATTCAGATATCTCCTACCTGTGAAAAATTATATGGGTATAAGCAATCTCAGTTTATGGCCAATTACAGGCTTTGGTTAGACATTATTCATCCTGATGACAAATATATAATTGAGAAAGAAGACGAAGTAATGCGAAGGGGTGAGCAGGTTAATAATGAATATCGCATTGTTCGTAATGATAAATCCATCCGTTGGGTAGAGAACAGAATTACTCCAACCTTAAATATCGATGGAAAACTCACCAGGATAGATGGAATAACAAGGGATATTACCGAGCGAAAAACAGCCGAAATCGCTTTACTCGAAAGCCAAAGGCAAATACAAACTATATTCAATGCAGCTTTGGATGCAATTGTTATTATTAATGAAGAAGGCAAAATTGTAACATGGGATTCCAAAGCAGAACTGCTTTTTGGATGGAAGGAGGATGAGGTATTAGGTATGTCGCTAACCGAAACCATTATTCCTCATAAACATCGTGAAGCGCATACCAGGGGGATGAACCATTTTTTACAAACAGGGGAAGGGCCTATACTAGGCAAAACAATTGAAGTTCGTGCGCTTAATAAAAACAATCATGAATTGGATATCTCATTAAGCATATCACCTTCTCTTATCAATGATAAGTACCAGTTCATTGGCTTTATCCGGGATATTACGTCAAGAAAAAAAGCCGAAACAGAGCTACATAATAGTGAAGAGCGTTACCGCCGGATTGTTGAAACTGCCCAGGAAGGTATCTGGATAATTGATGAAAATGATTATGTCATTTTCTTTAATCAAAAAATGTGCGAACTGGTTGAATATTCTTATGAAGAAATGAAAGGAAAACGGCTTTTTGATTTCATGGACAGTGAAGGAAAAAAAGATGGCGAGCTGCAGGTTGCAAAAAGAAAACAGGGAATTAATGGTAACTATGATGTCAGGTATATTACCAAAAGCGGGAAAGGAATCTGGACAAACGTATCCACCAGCTCCATTTTTGATGATGATGGAAAATACCAGGGCGCCCTTGCTATGGTAACTGATATTACCGAACGAAAGATGGCTGAAAAAGAGCGACAGGAAATCCTTGATAAAGTAACAGCAAGCGATACCTTATTTAAAGAAGCCGAAAGTATTGCCCACTTCGGTACATTCAAAATTAACCTCCTTGCCAAAACTACCACATGGTCGGATGAAATGTTCCGGCTTCTCGGTTATAAACCGGGAGAGGTGGAGCCTAACGATGAAAATTTTTCAAAAAACATACATCCCGATGATATGTTTCAACTGGGAAAAGTGATGATCGAGAAAAATGGCCGGGATCTCTTTAATATGGATTACAGGGTAATCGGGAAAAACGATTCCGTCAGGCATATCCGTGCCCAATTCCGGGTTGAACGCGACGGGCAGGGCAAGCTGCTCAGTATTATCGGGATTAACCAGAATATTACGGAGAGAAAGAATATCGAAGAACAAATTAAACTAAGTAATGAAAGATATGGACTGGTGACCAAAACCACCAATGATATGATATGGGATTGGGATTTGGTAAATAATAAAATTTTCAGAAACGAAAATTACAGTAAAGTATTTGGCCCTCATGCGGGGGATCGGAATGTTGTGGGGAAATGGTTCAGTCATGTTCATGCTGAAGATAAAGATTGGATAAATGATTATATCAAAGAAAAACTGGAAAACCCCGATGCCGAATCCTGGGAAATTGAATTTCGTTATTACAGAAGCGATAACGAAATGGTTTACCTCAATGACCGCGGATATATTATCCGCGATGAAAATAAAAAAGCGATCCGAATGGTAGGCGCTACCTGCGATATAACGGAAAGAAAAGAAGCAGAAGAGAAGTTAATACAGAGTGAAAAGTACAGCCGGAATCTTTTTAATCAATCCCCCGTTGGGCTGGCGCTTGCATGCATGGATGGAACGCTTGAAGATATAAATGAGGCGTATGCTGATATTATCGGGCGTACCATTGAGGAATGCAGAATGCTGGGTTATTATGAAATAACCCCCGAAAAATATAAAGCGCAGGAATCAGCATGTATGACGGTTCTTGAATTGACCGGCAGATATGGGCCTTATGAAAAGGAATATATTCATAAAGATGGCCACCTGGTACCTGTAAGGCTTTCAGGTACGGTTTTGGAAAAAGAAGGAATAAAATATATATGGTCCAGTGTGGAAGATATTACCGATATAAAAATGGCCGAAGAGGCAATGGGTAAATCAGAAGCCAGGCTTGAAATAAAAAACCGTGAGCTGGAACAAAAAAATAAAGAGCTGGAGCAGTTTGCCTACGTAGCCTCTCATGATCTGCAGGAGCCATTACGAACCACCATTAGTTTTGTAGAAATTTTTAAACAGCAATACTTTGGAAGGCTTGATTCAAAGGCGGATAAATATCTCAGCTACATAGTACAGGCTTCAGATAGAATGAGGGTACTTATAGAGGACCTGCTTGATTTTTCACGGATAGGCATAAATAAGGAGGTGGAAAAAGTTGATTGTAACATGGTACTTCAGGATGTCATTACTGATATAGATAAAGCATTAAAGGATGCCGGGGCAGAAATTAAAGCCGAATATTTGCCGGTTATCAGTGGATATGCTATTGAGCTCAAGCAACTTTTTCAAAACCTTATTCTCAATTCAATCAAATTCAGGAAAAAAGATGTACCACTCAAAATAGATATTGAGGCAGAGAAAAAGGATGATTATTGGCGGTTTGCATTTACTGATAATGGTATTGGGATTGAAAAGCAGCACAACGAAAGGATATTTATTATTTTTCAACGGTTGCATACCCGCTCAGAATACCAGGGCTCCGGAATTGGACTGTCGCATTGTAAAAAAATTGTGGAGCTGCATCATGGAAAAATCTGGGTAGAATCAAAACCCGGCGTAGGAAGTACTTTTTATTTTACTATTCATTCACCTAAAGAAAAAATAAATGAGCCAAAAATTAAATTGTATAATGATTATTGATGATGATGAGCCTACCAATTTTCTAAGTAACATGATTATTGAAGAGGCGCAATGCACTCACCACATACAAATTGAAGACGGCGGTAAGAAAGCTATTAATTACCTGGCCAATAGTATAAAATTCACGCATACCAACAACGAATATCCCTGGCCGGATTTGATATTCCTGGATATCAATATGCCCGCAATGAACGGGTGGGAATTCCTGCTTAAATATAACAGGCTCGAAAAACAGCATATGGGCAAAGTAATAATGGTGATGTTAACGACTTCACTTGACCCGGATGATGAAATAAAATCAAAAAATACTGCCGGAGTTACTGATTTTAAACACAAACCTTTAACCGAACAAATGGTAGAAGAAATATTGCAAAAGTATTTTCCTGATTGTTTTCGCACACCGGCGGATGCTAATAAATCAGGTTCCACAAAAAAATCGACCGGTTAAGAATCAGATGCGTGCATTATAAAATTATAAATAATAAAGTCCCTTACAATGAAAATCCAACAAAAAAAAAATTCCAAATCAAAAGGATGGGAAACTTTGAATAATCATTCTTTTGATGCAGCCTCCTGCAATTTTGTGCTGGCATTCGGAAGTTCTTCGATTTTTGAGGACGCATCCATCTATCAAAATATACAGAACAATTATCCAAATGCTGATATAATCATGAACTCCACTTCAGGTGACATTTATGATGTCGAGGTAAATAATGAAACCATTTCACTTACGGCAGTTTGTTTTGAAAAAACAAAAATAAAGAGTTCCATCGTTCAAATTGCTGAAGAAAAAAATAGCCTGGAGGCCGGTCGTTTTCTTGCTACTGCAGTCGATTGTAATAAGATGTTTCATGACGTGCTTGCTGATCTTGGGAAAGCAATAAGTGAAGCCGGGGCTGACATTAGATATGAGCCGTTACCGGTTATTAATGGTTATGCAACAGAGCTCAAACCGCTCTTTCAAAACCTGGTTACCAATGCTATTAAATTCAGAAAAAAAGAAACTTCGCCTAATATAGATATTTCAGTGCAAAAAAAAGCGGGCTATTGGCAATTTGCATTTAAAGACAATGGAATTGGAATAGAAGAAAGGGATAATGAAAGGATATTCGCAATTTTTCAGCGCCTGCACACCCGAACCGAATATGAAGGTTCGGGTATCGGGTTGTCGCATTGTAGAAAAATAGTCGAATTACATAAAGGAAAGATATGGGTAGAATCAAGAGCGGACGAAGGAAGTACTTTTCAATTTACAATCAACCAAAACGACAACTGATGAAGCAAAAATTAAATTGTATAATGCTTATAGATGATGATGAACCTACCAATTTTGTAAGTACTATTTACCTGGAGGAAGCCCAATGTACTCAACATATACAAATAGCAGATACCGGCCAAAAAGCCCTTAATTATCTTACCAACAGTGAAGAATTCGCATGTCATAACGATAACTATCCCTGCCCCGACCTTATATTCCTTGATATAAATATGCCGGCTATGGATGGCTGGGAATTTCTTGAGAAATACAAACAACTAAAGAAAGAGTATCATGGTAAAGTAATCATAATAATGCTTACAACATCACTCAATCCTGATGATAAAATAAGAGCAGGTAAAATACCGGAAATTTCAGGGTTTTTAATCAAGCCGATAACAGCTGAAGTTATTGATGACGTATTAAGAGAATATTTTGGCTGGCAATTACAGAAACCACCTGAACTGGCACACTAGCCCGATGCAACACGCGTTTTACAAATATTTGTACACGAATAAAACTTAATGCAAACAAAATTATCCTGATGAAATTAATTATAAACTCCAATCACCAACTACCTGTACATGTAAAGTGTACATACAGAACAGTATCATGAAAGCCCTACGCTATTTACTTTTATTATTTCTGCACAGTTTGTATTCTTTTGCATTTTCGCAAAAGAACCATATAGATTTCGAACACATTGGAACTAATAACGGGCTTTCTCAAAGTAATGTACTTTCTATTCTACAGGATAGCAGGGGCTTTATGTGGTTCGGTACACAGGACGGATTGAATAAATATGATGGTTATAGTTTTACGGTCTACAAAAAAGATTCGAAGAAAAACGGTAACCTCAGTCATAATAGTATCACTGATATAATAGAGGATACCCATGGAGATCTGTGGATCTCAACGCGGGGTGGAGGATTGAACAGGTATAACAGGCAAAAAGATGAGTTTACTCATTTTAAACATGACCCGTTAAATGCAAATAGTATATCGGGGAATTTTTTGGGACAACTTATGAAAGACCACGAGGGCAAAATATGGATTTGTACAGAATCGGGGATAGATGTATTTGACCCGAAAAAAAACCTGTTTATTCATTACAAGAGCAATAAGAATAATAAAAACAGTTTAAGTGATGATATTGTATCTTATATAATGGAAGACAGCCGGCACAATATCTGGGTAGGCACCGCCAACGGTGGATTGAATTTATTTGACGCAGGGAAAAATATCTTCACTCATTTTCAGCATAATGATAAGGATATAACCTCAATAAGCAGTAATGATATCTGGACCATTTTTGAAGATAGTAAGCATAATATCTGGGTCGGAACATTTGGAGGAGGATTGAATTTATTCAACAGAAGTACTGGAAAGTTCCGCGTATTTAAAAAAAATAAAACAGGCAATAGTATTTGTGACAATGTAATCCTTTCTATTGCTGAAGATAGTGAAGGGGTTTTATGGATCGGATCAGAGAATGGAGGCATCAGTAAAATGGATCTGAAGACAGGAATATTTCACAATTATCAACACGATGATTTTGATAACAGCAGCCTAAGCAGCAGTTCGATCAACCGGATCTACAAAGATAAAAAAGGGAATATCTGGATCGGTACTTTTAATGCAGGAGTCAATTTAATAAATCATGAGATAGGTAAGTTCACTCATTACCAGCAGAGTGTTGCAGGAAATAGTCTTAGTAATAACAATGTTCTCAGTATTTATGAAGATACTAAAGAGAACCTCTGGATCGGGACAGATGGCGGAGGAATGAATTTGTTTGACCGGAAAACCGGTAAGTTCACTTATTTCAAACACGAGGATGGTAATAAAAATACCATCTGTGGAAACTATGTGTTGTGTGTGACGCAGGATAGTGATGAAAATATATGGATCGGAACCTGGGGCGATGGAATAACAGTTTTTAACAGGAAGAAAAACAGCTATAAACATTATAAAAATGACCCCAAAGATCCATATAGCCTGGTTGGAAATAATGCATGGGTGATACTGAAAGATCATGAAAATAATATGTGGGTTGGAGCCCAGGGCAAGGGCTTGTGCCGTTATGACCGGGATAAAGACCGCTTTATCCGGTACACGCACGAGAATGATAATTTAAGCAGTAATAATATACTTGCACTTTTTGAAGACCGAAGGGGGACGTTATGGATAGGAACGGACGGCAGCGGATTAAACCAGTTTGACTGGAAAACAAATAAGTTCACGCTATTCAAACAAAGTGATCAGAAAAATAGCCTGAGTGATAACAGCGTCAACAGTATTTATGAAGATGAAACCGGAAGCCTGTGGATCGGAACGGCCGGCGGCTTGAATTACCTGGATAGAAAAACAAATGTTTTTACGATTTATACCACAAAAGACGGTTTGCCAAATGATGTGGTCTTCGGGATCCTCGAAGATTCAAAAAAGAATCTTTGGGTAAGTACCAATAATGGAATTTCTCAATTTGATCCGGCAACAAAAAAATTCAAAAATTTTGGAATTGCAGATGGCCTGCAGTCAAATGAATTTAAACAATCTTATTGCAGGAGCCGCTCGGGATTAATGTATTTCGGCGGTATCAATGGATTCAATGAATTTAACCCGGACAGTATCAAAGAAACGGCATTCGATCCCCCCCTCGTAATTACCAGTTTTCGTATAGCAAATAAAGAAGTGCCGGTTGCCATTAATGACAAGGATCCTTCTCCTCTCAAAAAAAATATAACAGAGACCAGGGACATAACTCTTCCTTATAACAGTTCTGCTTTTTCTTTTGAATTTGCCTCGCTTAACTATATTCGTGCGGAAAAAAAGCAATATGCTTATATGCTGGAAAACTTTGACAAGAACTGGAATGAAGTAGGTACCAAACGGACGGCAACGTATACTAACCTCGATCCTGGAAAATATATTTTTAAAGTTAAAGGTTTAAACAATGTAGGCGAGTGGTCGGCACGCACAATAACAATTCAACTTACGATCACCCCTCCGTTTTGGTTAACCTGGTGGTTCAAATCAGGAGTGGTGATAATTATCATTGGCGGGGCTTTCGGGTTTTATAAATTTCGGATGAATATCATTAAGGCTCAAAAAAGAAAACTGGAACAAAGGGTGCAGGAACAAACACAGCAATTACTAAAATCAACCAGGGAAGAGCAAAGAGCCCGCAAAGAAGCAGAAGAAGCTAATGAAGGCCTGGAAAGAAAAAATAAAGAAATGGAACAGTTTGCTTATATAGCATCGCATGATCTGCAGGAGCCACTAAGGACTACCTCAAGTTTTGTAAAATTGTTACAGAAAAAATACCAGGGGAAACTTGATGAGAAAGGAGACACCTATGTCGCTTATATTCTTGATGCATCTGAGAGGATGAAAGTGCTGATAAAAAACCTGCTCGATTTTTCGAGAATTGGGAATAAAAAAGAATTAGAACAAGTGGATTGCGATAAGATACTTCATGAGGTGCTTGCTGATCTTGGCATTGCAATAAGCGAAACAGGAGCTGATATTAAATATGACAGGCTACCTGTTATAAATGGTTATGCAATAGAGCTTAAACAACTATTTCAGAATCTTATTACCAATGCCATTAAGTTCAGAAAAAAAGAGATCCCGCCTGAAATAAATATTTCTGTGCAAAAAAAAGAATGCTATTGGCAATTTGCTTTCAAAGACAATGGGATCGGGATAGAGGAAACGAATTATGAAAGGATATTTACTATTTTTCAACGCCTTCATGCCCGCACAGAATATGAAGGCTCGGGTATAGGCCTTTCGCATTGCAAAAAAATAGTAGAATTACACAAAGGAGATATATGGGTAGAGTCAGTGCCAGGTGAAGGAAGTACTTTCTGTTTTACTATTCCGCAAAAACAATAATTTATAAGATAAAATTATTCAATTGAAATGTAATTATGTTGCTCGTCTTTAATTGCAGTTGCATCTAATGTGCGCGCACAAAAAATACTATGAAAAACTTACACTATATTTTTTTATTATTCCTGCTCAGCCTTTATTCTTTTGCATTTTCGCAAAGCCACCATATACAATTTGACCATATAGGAACCGCTCAGGGCCTTTCTCAAAGCAATGTACTTTGTATCATGCGTGATAGCCGTGGTTTTATGTGGTTTGGCACCCGGGATGGATTGAATAAATACGATGGATATAAATTCACTCTGTATAAAAATGATCCCCTGGATAAAAACAGTATCAGTGGTAATTTTATAAGGGGTATTACGGAGAGTAAAAACGGCGATTTGTGGATAGCGACATTGGGTACCGGGATATGCAGGTATAATCGTAACAAAGAGAATTTTACCAGGTACCAGCATGATCGGGAAAATACTAACAGCCTCTGTGATGAGAATTCCAATATTATAGTTGAAGACAATCAGGGGAAATTATGGATTGGTACAGATAGAGGTTTGGATATGTTTGATCCCCTCAAAAATAAATTTGTGCATTTTACTTATAATCCGAATGACAAGGGTAGTATAAGCGATCTTAATGTAAGATATATTTTTGAAGATACACACCATGATCTGTGGATCTGTACGCAAAATGGCGGGATCAATTTATTTAACAGGAAAACCCAAACTTTTACCCGTTTTCAGCATCATAAAAATGACACTACATCTATTGGAGGCAATAATGTGTACACCATGTTTGAAGATAGTAAACATCGTTTATGGGTAGGAACAGATGGTGCGGGAATGGATTTATTTGATAAAAAAACCGGAGTATTTTTTCATTTTAAACATGATGAAAATACAAACAATACTCTATCTGCTAATGTAGTATATGCCATCAATGAAGACGCTGAAAATAATATATGGATTGGCACAGAAAATGGGGGCTTGTCTATCCTCAATTATACTACAAGGGTATTTACTACCTATAAAAATGATGAAATTGACAAGCAGAGCATCAGCAATAATTCGATCTATTCTATTTATAAAGATTTAAAAAACAATATGTGGCTGGGCACCTTTGCCGGAGGCGTTGACCTGGCTGATCGTGATAAGATCAAGTTTCCCCATTTTGAGCACACCATGCAAAAGAACAGCCTTAGCAATAATCATGTATTGAGCATTTTTGAAGATTCAAAAAAATATATATGGATAGGTACAGATGGCGGTGGTTTGAATTTATTCGATCCCTCCAGCGGTAACTTTACACATTTCCGGCATGAAAAAAATAATGAACAGAGTATTTGCGGCGACTATGTATTAACTGCGTGTGAAGACAGCAAAGGAAATATCTGGATTGGAACCTGGGGCGATGGAGTAACGGTATATAACCCTACAAATAATACATTCAAACATTTTAAAAATGATCCTGCCAATCCTTCCAGCTTAAATAATAACAATGCCTGGAAGATATTTGAAGACAAAGACAAAAATATTTGGGTGGGCACCTTCGGAGTTGGATTGGATCTATTAAATCCTGATGGTAAATCTTTTACGCATTATCAATATAACACGAACCGCAGTGACGGAATCTCTGCTAATAATATTGTATCCATTTTTGAGGATAGCGATGGGGAACTTTGGGTGTGCACCGATGGAGGAGGCTTGTGTCTTTTTAATAAAAAGAGCAAGACATTTTCCCGGTTTTTGCATAACGATAACAGGAATAGCATTAGCAATAATAGTTTAAACTACATCTGTGAAGACGGCAATAAGAATTTATGGATAGGCACGAGAACAGGTTTGAGTGAATTTAATAAAAAAACAAGACAGTTTACAGTTTATACCGTTGCGGATGGTCTTCCTGGTAATGTAATTTTCGGAATTCTGGAAGACAGCAAACAAAACCTTTGGATCAGCACCAACCGGGGCGTCTCATGCTTTAGCCTCATTACCAAAGTTTTTAAAAATTATGGTGTGTCAGATGGATTGCAGTCAAATGAATTTAAAGCACAGGCATCGTGTAAAAGCACATCTGGCATGATGTATTTTGGTGGCAATAATGGCTTTAACCAATTTTTACCTGAAAGTATATATTCAGTTGCTTTTGAGCCCCCGTTGGTAATTACCAATTTCCAGATCTTCAATAAGGAAGTACCTATTGCAATCAATAAAAATGACAAATCTCCTTTGACAAAAAGTATAACCGAAACTAAAACGATAACCCTTCCATCTTCAAATTCGGTCTTTTCTTTTGAGTTCGCAACACTTAATTATACGGCTCCCGAAAAAAAACAATATGCTTATATGCTGGAAGGGTTTGATAAGGACTGGAATAAAGTAGGCAGCACCCGTACAGCAACCTATACCAATCTTGATCCGGGAACATACTTGTTCAAGGTAAAGGGACTAAACAATGAGGGTAACTGGTCATCGAATGTAACAACAATCCAACTTATTATTAAACCGCCGTTCTGGTTAACGTGGTGGTTTAAATCGGCAACTTTTCTGGCAGTTGCCGGAAGCGTGATTGCATTTTATTTTTTTCGTATAAATGCAATTAGGGCCCAAAAGACAAAACTGGAACAAAGGGTGCAGGAACAAACACATCAATTAATAAAATCTGCCGGCGAAGAACAGATGGCCCGTGAAGAAGCAGAACAAGCCAATAAGGACCTGAAAATAAAAAACAGGGAAATGGAACAATTTGTTTACGTAGCGTCGCATGATTTACAGGAGCCGTTACGAACGACTTCAAGTTTTGTGAAATTGCTACAGAAACAATACCAGGGGAAATTTGATGAGAAAGGAGACCTGTATGTCGCCTATATTCTTGAAGCTTCTGAAAGGATGAAAATGCTGATAAAAAACCTGCTTGATTTCTCAAGAATAGGGAATAAAAAAGAATTAGAGCGGGTGGATTGTGATCAAATACTTCGTGATGTGCTTGCTGATCTTGGCGCAGCAATAAGCGAAACGCGGGCTGTGATTCACTATGACAAGTTACCGGTTATCAATGGTTGCGCGATAGAGCTTAAACAACTATTCCAAAATCTTATTATTAACGCCATTAAATTCAGAAAAAAAGATACCTCGCCCGTAATAAATATTTCAGTGAAAAAAACAGACAGCAATTGGCAGTTTGCATTTAATGATAATGGGATCGGAATTGAGGAAATGAACTACGAAAGGATATTTGCTATTTTTCAACGCCTGCATACCCGAACAGAATATGAAGGTTCGGGTATCGGCCTGTCGCATTGCAAAAAAATAGTGGAATTACATAAAGGAGAGATATGGGTAGAGTCCAAATCGGGGGAGGGAAGTACTTTTTATTTTACACTGCCTACAGCACAGGCAGGCCTTCCTGCGGGCAGGCAGGTATCCCACAAAAATAATAATTTATGAAACGGAAATAAAATCATTCAATTGAAATTCAATTATATCGCTCATCGCTAATTGTTTGCGCATTTAATAAAATGTACAAATAAAAATATCATGAAAAACTTGCGTTATTTTTTTTTATTATCTCTGCACACTCTTTATTTTTTTGCGTTTTCGCAAAGCAATCGAATACAATTTGACCATATAGGAACCGCTGATGGCCTTTCGCAAAGTAACGTGATTTCAATTATGCAGGATAGCCGTGGCTTTATGTGGTTTGGAACCTGGCAGGGATTGAATAAATATGATGGGTATACAATCAAAGTATATAAAAATGATCCACTCGATAAAAACAGTATCAGCAATAATTATATCAGGAATATTGCAGAAGATAAAAATGGTGATCTGTGGATAGCGACAGGTGGCGGCGGCCTGTGCCGCTACGACAGGAACAAAGAGAATTTTACAAAATATATTCATGATCCAAAAAATGCTAACAGCATCTCTCACGATGTTGTCAATAGTGTTCTTGAAGATGAGCGGGGAAAGCTCTGGATCGGTACAGACGCAGGGTTGGATATATTTGATCCTGTCAAAAATAAATTTGAACATTTTACCAATAACCCAAACGACAAGACCAGCCTTAGCGATTCACACGTAAAATATATTTTTGAAGATACGCGCCATGATCTGTGGATCTGTACTTCGAATGGAGTCAACTTATTTAATACCGGCACCAACACTTTCACCCATTTTCAGCATGATAAAAATGATACCAAATCTATTGGTACCAATAATGTAAATACGATGTTTGAAGATAGCAAACATCGTTTATGGATAGGTACAGACGGCGCCGGAATAGATTTATTTGATCATAAAACCGGGGTATTTTATCATTTTATGCACGATGAAAATAATGAAAATTCTTTAGTCGGTAATTTTGTGTCTTCTATAAATGAAGACGCTGAACACAATTTATGGGTAGGTACCGCAAATGGTGGCTTATCGATCTTTAATTACCGCTCCTTGTTATTTACTACTTATATAAATGACTTGATCGATAAGGAAAGTATCAGCAATAATTCAATCAATTCTATTTATAAGGATTCCAAAAACAATATGTGGCTGGGCACCTTTGACGCGGGTGTTGACCAGGTTAACCGTGATAAGATCGGGTTTACACATTTTAAACGAACGATGTCAAAAAACAGCCTCAGCGATAATCATGTACTGAGCATTTTTGAAGATAAAAAAAAGAATATATGGATAGGTACCGACGGAGGCGGATTGAATTTATTTGATCCCCAAAGTGGCAACTTCAAACATTTCCGGCATGAAAAAAACAATGAACAGAGTATCTGCGGCGACAATGTATTAACTGCATGTGAGGATAGTAAAGGAAATATCTGGATCGGCACCTGGGCAGATGGCGTATCGGTATATAGTCCGGAAAGTAAAACATTCAAACATTTTAAAAATGATCCTGGCAATCCTTCGAGCCTAAGTAATAATAATGCCTGGATAATTTATGAAGACAGAGACAAAAATATTTGGATCGGTACTTCCGGAGGTGGATTGAACTTATTAAATCCCGGCCATAATTCTTTTACGCATTATCAATATGACAGGAACCGTAGCGATGGGATCGCGTCTGATAATATTGTATCCATCTTTCAGGATAGTGACGGGGAATTGTGGATATGCACCGAAGGCGGTTTAGACCTCTTTAATAAAAAGACCGAAACATTTTCGCATTTTTTACATGACGATACAAGGAATAGTATTAGCAATAATTATATAAGCTCCATCTTTGAAGACAGCGATAAAAATTTAT
Source organism: Ginsengibacter sp. (assembly GCA_040005125.1). Classification (GTDB taxonomy): domain Bacteria; phylum Bacteroidota; class Bacteroidia; order Chitinophagales; family Chitinophagaceae; genus Ginsengibacter. Next base: position 6,611 of record JBDTZL010000431.1, on the reverse strand, counting down.
GGATAGCCACCAGGCTGGGCCTGAACCAGTTCAATAAAAAAACAGAGCGGTTCAAAGCTTATACAATGAAGGATGGCCTTGCCGGTAATGTAATTTTAGGAATCCTGGAAGATGGTGAAAAGAATCTATGGATCAGTACTAACGGGGGCATTTCCCGCTTTTACCCCCTTGCCGGATCATTTAAAAATTTTGGTATATCAGATGGATTGCAGTCAAATGAATTTAAAGTCCAGGCATTTTGCAAGAGCACATCTGGTATGATGTATTTTGGTGGCAATAACGGCTTCAACCAGTTTCTACCCGAAAGTATACATGCAATTGCTTTTGACCCCCCGTTGGTCATAACAGATTTCCAGATATTCAATAAGGAAGTACCTGTTGCAATCAATAAAAGTGACCAGTCTCCTTTAACAAAAAGTATAACCGAAATTAGAACGATAACGCTACCATATTCAAGTTCAGTTTTTTCTTTTGAGTTCGCAACACTTAATTACACGGCTGCTGAAAAGAAGCGATATGCTTATATGCTGAAAGGGTTTGATAAAGACTGGAATGAAGTAGGCAGCACCCGTACAGCAACCTATACCAATCTTGATCCGGGAACATACTTGTTCAAGGTAAAGGGACTAAACAATGAGGGTAACTGGTCATCGAATGTAACAACAATCCAACTTATTATCAAACCGCCGTTCTGGTTAACGTGGTGGTTTAAACTGGCCATATTGCTGACAGTTGCGGGAAGCGTGATTGCATTTTATTTTTTTCGTATGAAGGCTATTAACGGCCAAAAGGTAAAACTGGAACAACGGGTGCAGGAACAAACCCGGCAATTAATAAAATCAACCGCAGAAGAGCAGAGGGCCCGCAAGGAAGCAGAACAAGCTAATAAAGACCTGGAAGGAAAAAACAAGGAAATGGAACAGTTTGCTTATATAGCATCTCATGACCTGCAGGAGCCGTTACGAACCACTACGAGTTTTGTAAGATTACTACAGAAGCAATACCATGGAAGGTTTGATGAAAAAGCCGATAAATATTTTTCTTTCATTTCGGATGCTTCCGAAAGGATGAAAGCGCTGATAAAAAACCTGCTTGAATACTCGCAAATAGGCAGTAAAAAAGAATTGGGACAGGCGGATTGCAATGAGACGATTCGTAATGTGCTTGCAGATCTTGGCATACTAATAAGTGAAACGGGAGCTGATATTAAATATGACCTGTTACCGGTTATAAATGGTTATGCAACAGAGCTTAAACAACTATTTCAGAATCTTATTACCAATGCCATTAAATTCAGAAAAAAAGATATCCCGCCTGAAATAAATATTTCTGTGCAAAAAAAAGAATGCTATTGGCAATTTGCATTTAAAGATAACGGGATCGGGATAGAGGAAGAGAATTATGAAAAGATATTCGCCATTTTTCAACGCCTGCACACCCAAACTGAATATGAAGGTTCAGGCATCGGGCTGTCGCATTGCAAAAAAATAGTGGAATTACACAAAGGCGAGATATGGGTAGAATCCAGGCCAGGTGAAGGAAGTACTTTCTATTTTACTTTGCCTGCCGCAAAGGCAATGATTCCACAAAAACAATAACCATGAAAAGAAAAATTATGGCGCCAATTTCGATTGTTAACCTTACCCAATTCAAATCAAAATGAACCCAACAAAAAAAGGCTATTCAGTTCTGAGTATTGAAGACAATCCGGGGGACCAAATGCTACTGCAGGAGAGCCTGGAGAGCACCAGTTTGTTGATTGATCAAATCATAACAACCAATACGATTAAGGAAGCTATGTATCTTTTGGAGCAGCATTCTTTTTCAATAATTTTCCTGGATCTTTTTTTACCCGATAGTTCGGGTTTGGAAACATTAACCCAGCTTGTAAAACTGTATTCTAAAACTCCCGTCATCATTTCTTCGGGCCTGTCCGATACCCAGGTAGCAGTAAAAGCAATTTCTATGGGAGCACAGGATTTTCTGATAAAAGGTGATTATACATCCGCATTGTTGGAAAAGGCTGTGCGGTATAGTATTGAACGTAAAGATGCGGAACAGTTAATAAAAACTTCTGAAGAAAATTATCGTTATTTATTTGATAACAACCCTGCTATCATATTTATTTGGAATTTGGATGATTTCCGGATACTTGAAGTAAATGAAACAGCCGTTAATTTATATGGCTATACCAGGGAAGAGTTTATGCAAAAAACATTGCTGGATATTCGCCCCCCGGACGATTGCGGGAAATTGATGGAGGCTGGTGCAAAATTGCAGGCTGAAAATAGAAAGGTCTCGGGAACATGGAGACATGTCAATAAAAAAGGTGAAATAATGTATATGGATATTTCGTCACACAGGATTGTTTATCACGGGCAGCAGGCAGTACTCAGCCTGGCGAATAATATCACCGGGAAAGTTTTGCTTGAAGAAAAGCTTGTCGAAGAAAAAATAAAAAAGCAACAGGAAATAACTGCCGCTGTAATAATTGCCCAGGCACAGGAACGCACTTTCCTTGGTGCGGAGTTGCATGATAATATCAACCAGATTTTAGCTACTGCCAACCTTTACCTGGACTGTGCAATATCTGATGAGCGTTCAAGGATAGGCTTTATAAAAGACAGCAAGCAATTTATTAAGGATGCCATTGAGGAGATCCGGAAACTTTCAAAGACATTGATTCCTTCGTCATTAGGGGAAGTTGGCCTGGAGAAAGCTTTAATTGATGTAATAGAAAAAATTAAAAAGGTGAACGATAGTATGCATTTTTGTATCGAATGGCGGATACCGGATGAAAACACACTTAGTGAAAAATTGAAGCTTACGATTTTCAGAATTGTACAGGAGCAGCTGAATAATATTTTTAAACACGCAAAGGCTTCTAATATTATTATCAGCTTACAACAGGACGAAGAGAGCTTACAATTAAACATAAAAGACGATGGAGTTGGGTTTGATACTTCACAAAAAAGAAATGGGGTTGGATTACAAAATATTTTTGAAAGAGCAGATTTGTTAAAAGGGACAACAACAATAAATTCGCAACCTGGTGAGGGATGTGAATTGATAGTAAATTTTACCTGTAAAGAGGATATACCCGATGCTGTTGCCGTAGTGGCTCATGTCATATAATTATGTGATTACCTCATTACTGTTTTTAAAAAGGTCTAGCGAATGTGCTTCACACTTTATATTGGGTAGAGAGAAGTGACCACATGAGGAAATGCTCATGGTCTTGTTTATTGAGGTGATTGGTTAACTATCATCCAGTAGAAGCCAAGATCAGAAATCGCTTTGTGAAATTCATCGAACTCCACGGGTTTTACCACGTAGCCGTTTACTCCTAAATTATAGCATTCCTGTATATCAGGATCTTCCCTGGAAGAAGTAAGCATCACTGCTTTTATTAAACATTTTATATTACTTTTTAATAACATATAGCTGGATTTTGAGCAGACTACTTCCCGGTAACGGGGCTATACTGCCTCATATGTGTGAATTATGCAACCTTTTACCGGAGTTGTGTAACAATTGTTTGCGGAAGAACATTCACCTTTACGTGATATATAATAAACAAAAAGCAATGAACAGGCGATGCAAAGAAGCTCAAAATCAAAATCGCGCTTTATTGGTGGGATTATTGAAATAGATTGTTATGATGGTATCCGATTCATCTGGGTTGGCGTGGAGTTGTAGCACCTGTACATTGACCGGATTTTATAAAAATCCGGAAGACAGTTTAAAAGTTTGACGGTTTACAAAAGCAATTTATTAACCGGTTTCTGCCGCACGCTGTATTATCTGCCTCCTCAATTGATATATTCAAATAAACCCGACAACCTGACTCATAAATTAAAAATATTGCACTTTGAAGACATGTCTTCTGATGCTGAATTTTTGGAAAGAACTTTGAAGAATGGAAATATTCAATTCGAGAAACTGGTTGTCTCCAATAAGAGCGATTTCGAAAAAGCGCTTAAAGAATTTTCACCCCAGATCATTCTTTCTGACCATACCCTGCCTTCCTTTAATTCTATTGAAGCGCTGAAGATGGTAAAAGCTTCAGGTATTAATGTTCCGTTCATTCTTGTTACCGCAACTATGTCGGAAGAATTTGCTGCCAGCATTATTCTGCAGGGGGGAGACGATTATATTCTTAAAGATAATCTCAGCCGTTTACCCTCCGCCATTAACCGGGCTATGGATAAAAACCTGGCTCAACAAGTGAAGATAAAGACCGAGCAGGAACTAAAAACTGCCCATGAAAGATTGGTGTTTCATTTAGAAAATTCACCCCTGGGATATATTGAATGGGATGATAAATTATTAATAAGATCATTGTCAAAAAAAGCCGAAGAAATTTTTGGCTGGAACCTCGAAGAATATAAAGATTATCAAAAGGCCGGGTTTAGTCCTGTGTATATAGAAGACAAACCCCGGGTGGAGGAAATGGCACGGCAACTTGTAAACGGCACTATTGAAAGAAACAAAGTTCAACAGAGAAATTATACGAGTGATGGCCGGGTGATCTGGTGCGAATGGTTCAATTCTGTTTTAAAAAATGAAGAAGGAAAAGTAATTACCATTATGTCGCTTGTAGAGGACATTACAGAACAGAAAAAAGCACAAGAAACGCTGATCAATAACGAACTTCGGTTTCGCGAATTTTTTGAGACGGCACCTGAAGCTCTTTTCGTAGTGGACCCGGAGACAAAGATTTTTGTGGATTACAATGAGAATGCTTTAAAACTGGTAAAATGTTCGGCTACAGAATTACTTAAAAAATCGCCGGAAGGTATTAGCCCGCGTTTTCAACCTGGAGGAAAAAGATCGCGGGGCAAATTGGCTGAATATATTATGCGCACCATGAAGGGAGAGCGTCCCATTTTCGACTGGGTTATTCATGATGCAAACGGTAAGAATATTTTTTGCGAGGTGAGGCTTAGTTTACTCACGAATGCCGCGCGGCCCCTGATCCGCATCAGTGTTCTGGATATTACTGAAAGAGTTTTGCTTGAAACAAAACTGGTAGAAGAAAAACTTAAAAAGCAACAGGAAATAACGGATGCAGTTATAACTGCCCAGGAACGGGAGCGCTCATTTCTTGGAGAAGAGCTGCACGATAATATTAACCAGATACTGGCTACTTCCAAACTCTACCTGGATCTTGCAGTAGCCTCCGATAGCTTAAGAAAGGATCTTATGACAGATTGCAGAAATTTTACAATAACTGCTATGGAAGAAATAAGGAAACTTTCCAGGTCATTATTGCCTCCATCGTTGGGTGAAATGAGTTTAGGGGAAGCCCTGAGTGAATTAATTGACAATATCCGGCAAGCCGATAAATTGCATTTTATCAAAGAGTGGAGCGAAATTGATGAAAGTTTATTAAACGAAAATCTAAGCCTGGTTATTTTCAGGATTGTACAGGAGCAATTGAACAATGTATTAAAACATGCGGAGGCTAAAACAGTCGTCATCGGATTAAAACAGGAGGCAGAAATGCTGCAGTTAAAAATAAAAGACGATGGAAAAGGGTTTGATACTTCTGAAAAAAGAAAAGGAATAGGGTTGAAAAATATACTAAGCAGGGCAGATTTATTTAAGGGTGAAGTAATCATTAATTCTGAGCCAGGGCAGGGTTGTGAGCTCACAGTGAATTTTAATACCGGTTTGTATCAGGTAATGAAAATTGCCGTTATATAAGTATTTGAGAAAGCAGGCCGAAAAATAATTTTATTAAAAGTATTTTTTTATGTCCATTCAGCCCGCTTTAAATTTTCCTGCAGAAAATCTAAAAGGGCTGGCCAACTTCTTCAGATAATGATCCATTTGCAAGAACGAGTGCAAGCGATTCACTGATATATCTGCCGCCATCTAATATCATGCTAATCGCTTTCTTTATTTCATCAAGCGATGCTTCTTTTGATATGAAGCCCATGGCGCCTGCTTTCAAAAAGCGTTTGGCATAGATATTTTCCGCATACATTGAAAAAATAAGCACTTTCGCATTGGGGTGGTTCGCATGAATAAATTGCATTAAGCCAAGGGTATCGGTCCTAAGCATTTTTGTATCCATAACAACCAGGTCATATTGATGGCACTTTAATTTTTCAACAGTGGTATCCCCATCGTTTGCCTCATGAATTTCAGATGGTTTAAATATCTCGGATAACAATACTTTGATACCTGAACGAACGATTACATGGTCATCAACCAATAAAAATCTTTTCATATAAACTGTAATATACGCATATATTATAGTTAAATATTATATCAAAAGCCTAAGTTGAACTTGGAATTATGAACTGTATCAAATTTCACCCAACCCCTTTGACCCTTCGACAAGCTCAGGGGCGGGCACCTTCGATTTACTCAGGGCAGCTAAGCTCAGGACAGGCTCTCTCTCCTAAAGGTGAGGGAACTAACTTACCAAAAGCACTTCACACCTTGAACCTTACCCGAACCCCTCTCCTAAAGGCGAGGGGACTAACTTACCAAAAGCACTTCACACCTTGAACCTCACCCCAACCCCTCTCCTAAAGGCGAGGGAACTAACTTACCAAAAGCACTTCACACCTTGAACCTCACCCCAACCCCTCTCCTAA
>JBDTZL010000028.1:0-8698 GCA_040005125.1 Ginsengibacter sp. | reverse complement strand
CAATCCTTCGCTGCAACTAATATATTCCGGAAATACAATTGATAATAAAAACGGGGATACTGCTACAACAAATATTGTTTTGAAAGATCCTGTGTATCCATTTCAATTGGCACTTCATTTCAAAACATATAATAATGAAGATGTTATTGAAGCATGGACAACTATAAAGCATGAGGAAAAACTGCCTGTAATATTGCAGCGTTATGCATCTTCAAACATCCGTTTGAATGCAAACAAATATTATCTCATGCATTTTTTTGGAGACTGGGCAAGTGAAATGCAGAAAGAAGAGCTACTGCTTCCCGAAGGATTATATAATATCCAATCGAAAATCGGAACCAGGGCTACACAGTTTGAAAATCCTGCATTCATGCTTTCAATGAACACCCCTGCTGATGAAAACAGCGGTGAGGTATTTGCCGGTGCACTTGCATGGAGTGGAAATTTTAATCTTCAGTTGGAGAATTTGAAATATGGTGATGAAGGCAATTCTTTGAACATTATTCCCGGCATCAATCCATACAATTCTTCTTACAGCCTTCCTCCCAACCAGGAATTCGTTACCCCCCGTTTCATTTTTACTTATTCATTTTCGGGAACAGGAACAGCAAGCCGGAACCTGCATTCATGGGCACTGAATTATGGTGTATGGAATGGTAAAGAAAAAAGACAAACTCTTCTAAACAATTGGGAATCCACTTACTTTAATTTTAACCAGGATACTTTGGTAAACCTTTTTGATGGCGCTAAAAAGTTGGGTGTGGATCTATTTTTATTAGATGATGGATGGTTTGCCAATAAATATCCAAGGAACAGTGATGACGCAGGTTTGGGAGATTGGGAGGCAAATAAAAAGAAATTGCCTGATGGCATTGGCTATCTTGTAAAACAGGCTGAAGCTAAAGGAATAAAATTTGGAATTTGGGTGGAACCTGAAATGGTAAATCCTAAAAGTGAATTGTATGAAAAGCATCCCGACTGGATAATAAAATTGCCAAACAGGGATGAAAATTTGCAACGAAATCAATTGGTTCTTGATTTGTGTAATCCGAAGGTGCAGGATTATGTATATGGTATCATGCATAAGCTCATGACAGAGAACCGGGGCATTGCTTATATCAAATGGGATTGTAACAGGTATATGACCAATGCCTATTCGCCTTATCTCGGTAAAAATCAATCAGCCTTATACATAAACTATGTTGACGGATTTTATAAGGTATTGGATCGTTTTCGCAAAGAGTTTCCTTCATTGGAAATGATGTTATGTTCAGGCGGTGGCGGCCGTGCGGAGTATGGGGCATTAAAATATTTCCAGGAGTTCTGGCCAAGTGACAATACTGATGGGCTGCAACGTATTTTTATTCAATGGGGCTACTCTTATTTTTTCCCTGCGGCAACTCTCTGCAATCATGTAACACTTGCCGGCGATGAAACGCTAAAGTTTAAAATTGATGTCGCAATGACCGGCAAGCTTGGATTTGATATTCCTGTGAATCGTTTATCACTCAAAGAAGTAAGTTTTTGTCACAATGCCGTTGAAAATTATAACCGCCTTCAAAGCACTATTAGTTATGGCTCTTTATACAGGCTCATTGCTCCTTATAATAATAATAGCACCGCTCAAATGTATGTAAGTGATGATAAGAGAAAGGCTGTTTTATTTGCATATAATTTATATACAAAAAATGGGGACACATTTTCTAAGTTAAAGCCTGAAGGGCTCGACGCATCAAAAAAATATCTCCTGAAAGAGATAAATGTCGACGATGAAAATAAATCTTATTTTAAAGGTGGTGATAAGGCTTACAGCGGGGATTTTTTAATGAAAGAAGGGATTCAATGGTATTTACGGGGTTCACTGAAGAGTTCTGTTTTAGAAATAACTGCCGTTGAATAAATCAAAGAATACATGCATTCTTAAATTATAAAATAAAAAAACAAAACATGGCAACACTAAATTTTGCGGGCACTGAAGAAAACGTTGTTACGCGTGAAGAATTCCCATTATCAAAGGCACAGGACGTGCTGAAAGATGAGGTGGTAGCGGTTATCGGGTACGGCGTACAAGGGCCCGGGCAGGCGCTTAATCAAAAAGAAAATGGGATCAACGTAATTGTTGGCCAGCGTAAAAATTCAAAAAGCTGGGATAAGGCTGTGCGTGACGGTTTTGTAGAGGGCAAAACTTTGTTTGATATTGAAACGGCTCTTGAAAAGGGAACCATTATCTGTTATTTATTGAGCGATGCAGCACAAATTGCCATGTGGCCAACCGTTAAAAAACATTTAACACCCGGCAAGGCATTGTATTTTTCTCACGGCTTTGGTATTACTTATAGCGACCAAACAGGTATCATCCCTCCAAAAGATGTGGATGTTTTTTTAGTTGCTCCCAAAGGTTCAGGAACTTCTTTAAGAAGAATGTTTTTGCAGGGGCGCGGATTAAACAGCAGCTATGCAATATTCCAGGATGCTACAGGCAGGGCATTTGAAAGAGTGGTTGCATTGGGTATCGCCATTGGATCCGGATATTTATTTGAAACAGATTTTAAGAAAGAAGTATATAGTGACCTCACCGGCGAAAGAGGAACCCTTATGGGTGCTATTCAGGGAATCTTTGCAGCACAATTTGAAGTGCTCAGGAAAAAAGGGCATTCACCATCTGAAGCTTTTAATGAAACAGTTGAAGAGCTCACTCAATCTTTAATGCCATTAGTTGCCGAAAATGGAATGGACTGGATGTATGCAAATTGCTCTACAACTGCACAACGGGGCGCATTGGACTGGTGGAAAAAATTTCGTGATGCTACATTGCCTGTGTTTACAGAATTGTATGAGGAAGTTGCAGCCGGAAGAGAAGCGGGCCGTTCTATTGCAAGTAACAGCAAAGAAGATTACAGGGAAAAGCTGGAAGTGGAATTAAAGGAATTGCATGACAGTGAATTGTGGCAGGCAGGTAAAACGGTAAGAAGTTTGCGCCCCGAAAATCAACCACCAAAAACTCCTGCACCTCAAAAGGTTGAAAGGGAAGAGGCTTTACAAAATTAGAAGGGGAAAAATTTTAAAATATCGTGATGACCCGGTTAACAAAGAATGAAAATGAAGAGCAGGTTTCAAGGGCAACAGCCAGTAACCGGGTAACGTTGGATTTTCATGGTGCGGCAGAACGTTTGAAGAAAATTGTAAACAGGACTCCCCTGGCGCTTAATCATAATTTATCAAGGAAGTATCAATGCAATGTTTTTTTAAAGAGGGAAGATTTGCAGGTAGTACGTTCTTATAAACTCCGTGGCGCTTACAACATGATGAGCAGTTTGTCGCAGGAGCAATTGCAACGTGGCGTTGTGTGTGCAAGCGCGGGTAACCATGCGCAGGGTTTTGCTTACTCGTGTAAAAAGCTTGCCTGCAAAGGTGTTGTCTTTATGCCGATCATAACACCCAATCAAAAGGTATCGCAGACAAAAATGTTTGGTGAGGATTTTATTGAGGTGAAATTAATCGGCGATACTTATAATGAATGTGCGGTTGCTGCAAAAAAATATACTGAAGAAAATGAAATGGTTTTTATTCCACCGTTTGATGATTATAAAATCATAGAAGGTCAGGGCACGGTAGGTCTTGAAATATTGGAAGAAGAATCCGGAGTTGATTATTTGTTTGTGCCCGTTGGTGGTGGTGGCCTGGCCGCAGGTGTGGGATCTTATTTTAAAACATTTTCCCCGCTCACAAAAATTATCGGGGTAGAGCCTGAAGGCGCACCGTCAATGACCGAAGCATTAAAAGCGGGGCAACCTGTTACATTAAAAGATATTGAACAGTTTGTAGATGGCGCTTCTGTGAACCGTGTTGGTGACATAACTTTTTCTATTTGCAGGGATGTTCTGGATGATATGCATTTAATTCCTGAAGGACAAGTATGTACTACTATTTTAAAATTGTATAATGAAGATGCGATCGTTGCCGAACCCGCAGGCGCCATGTCTATCGCAGCGCTTGATGCTTATGCAGGTGAGATAAAAGGTAAAAATATCGTATGCATTGTAAGTGGCGGAAATAATGATATTGACAGGATGCAGGAAATTAAAGAGCGCTCATTACAATATGAGGGATTGAAGCATTATTTTCTTATCCGTTTTGCCCAGAGGCCCGGTGCGTTAAAAGAATTTGTAAATCAGGTGCTGGGCCCAACTGATGATATCGCAAGGTTTGAATACATCCATAAACACAATAAAGAATCAGGCCCCGCGCTCGTAGGCATTGAGCTGCAATCAAAAAAAGATTATGAATTGTTACTGAAAAAGCTCGATCAGTTTCATGTAAACTATACCGAGCTTAAGAAAGATGATAATGCATTTGGGTATTTGGTGTAGCCCCTAAGACCTCTAACCCCGCCTCAGGCGGGGAACATGTGACCTCACTGGAAACCCCTAACCCCTAAATGGGAACATGGGACCTCCCTATACTTATACGAAGTTTATTAAATTCAAAAATATTGCTGGCTGCTAAAAGAAAAGAATTTATAACTCTCATAGACCCAAAATTAGTTCCTTCTCCCTTGGGAGAGGGGTTGGGGTGAGGCTTTTACGATGCTTGCAAATATCATTTGCGGGTGTCATCCGGGTATTCAACAGGTGTATATTACTTTTACAAAAATGATACAGCCAATGAAGAAAAGATCAGTAACTATCTTGTTGTATTTACTTTGTGCAATTCATATTACCAAAGCACAAAATAACAGTGATGGAATAAAAGAAAGACAGTTCTGGCTGGCGCATTTAGACAAGCTCGCGAGGCCTGTCTTAATCAATCTCTCAAAAGATGAGTTAAAGAAAAATATGCCTGTGCTGTTGTCAAAAAGAAGTGATAATCCAACCTCAAGAAAGAATACAGCTTATCTCGAAGCCTTCGCAAGGTTGTTAAGTGGTATGGCTCCATGGTTGAACCTGGAGGGTGGGAGTGCAGAGGAACAGGTATTGAGAAATGAATACCGGCAACTAATGCTGCGATCAATTGCAAATGCTGTAAATCCGGCTGCAAAAGATTATATGGAATGGCAGGCCGGTGGCCAGCCGTTAGTGGATGCTTCATTTATGGCGCTTGGTTTTTTGCGTTGCCCCTGGCTTTGGGAACACTTAAATGATTCTACACATAAACAGTTGGTAGATGCTTTTTTACTCACTCGCAAAATAAAGCCCGGCTTCAGCAACTGGTTATTGTTCTCTGGTATGATAGAAGTATTTTTTTGTAAATACAATTATGCATGGGACGAAATGCGGGTTGACCTGGTTTTGCGGCAAATAGATAAATGGTATGTGGGCGATGGAGTGTATTCGGATGGAGAGAACTTTCACTGGGATTACTACAACAGTTATGTAATCCATCCTTTCCTGAACCAGATCTTAGAAACACTTAGTGAAAAGAGCGATACATACAAATGGCTCTCAGATAAATTAAAAGCAAGGAGCGAACGTTACGCGGTGATACAGGAAAGATTGATCAATGCCGATGGTTCTTTCCCCGCGACGGGAAGGTCTCTGGTATATCGTGGAGCCGCTTTTCATCACCTGGCAGATATGGCATGGAAAAGGAAATTGCCGCCTTCTTTGCAACCAGCGCAGGTACGCGAGGCCTTAACGGCTGTAATTAAAAAAACAATGGAGAACCCAACCACCTTTACCAAAGACGGCTGGCTTACTATCGGGCTGTATGGGCAACAACCTGATATTGCAGATGTGTACAATACTACCGGAAGCCTTTATTTATGTGCCAGCATTTTGTTGCCTTTAGGCTTACCCGAAACAAATGTATTTTGGTCCTCACCTCCGGCAAAGTGGACCGCACAAAAAGTGTGGAATGGGTTGGATATACCAAATGATCATGCCGTAGATTAAGCATATCAACTCTTTTGCACTCTCATCCGTTATTCTTTCGTGGGAGTAATTTTTCTTTGTGAACTCAGCCTGCCCTAAGTAAATCGAAGGGTCGAAGGGGGATGAGTGAGGCTTTTAATTTTTTTTGGCTGTCATAGTCCGGTTCTATATTCAGCTATAGTTCGGGCTGTACGCTTGTAGTCCTCGCTGCGCTGCGGGCTACCGCTTCCATCCCGCAGCTCTTCAGCTATAGATTCTTTAATCATCAAAGTGGCCTATGTATTTCTAACCAGATTAAAATGCGAATAGGTACCTTTCAACATTTGTTCGTCGGCCCACATAACCTCAATACATTGCAGCGTTGGTGGTTTTCTAACACTGCACTAACCTTGTGCTGTAGGACGAATGACGATCTCGCCTACATCAACATTTGCCGGTTGCTCAATGGCAAACGCAATAGCTCTTGCAATAGCATCTGCCGGAATAGCCATTTTATCTTGTGCTTTCATTATTTGTGCTTTCATCTCAGGGTTTGTCATTGATTCCGCAAAGTTTGTGAACACAAAACCGGGTGAAATAATCGTGACCCGTAACTTATCTCCGGCTTCTTGTCGTAAGCCCTCAGAAATTGCACGAACGGCAAATTTAGTTGCAGCATAAACTGCCTGGTTTGGTACAACTTTAAAACCAGCCGTAGAAGCTATATTAATTATATGCCCGGATTCCTGTTTTCGGAATATCGGTAATACAGCGGCAATTCCATAAAGTACGCCTTTGATGTTGACATCAATCATATTATCCCAATCCTCTACTCTTAGTTCATCAAGTGGTGAAATCGGGCCAATTCCTGCATTGTTGACAAATACATCAATCTTACCATACTTCTCACAGGCCAAATTAACCAATTTGATTAAGTCATTTCGTTTTTTTACGTCTATGCTTTCACAGATCGCATCACCTCCTGCTTTTTTTATTTGGGCAGTAAGTGCTTCAAGTCTTTCCAGCATGCGGGAACCGAGTACAACTTTTGCACCGTGTTTGGCAAGAAATATTGCCGTAGCTTCTCCAATTCCGCTGCTTGCCCCTGTGATTACAATGACTTTACCTTCTAAATATTTTTCCATAGTCTTCATTTTTATTTTAAAATTGAAGTACAAAAGTAGCCTGCTGCTGTCTGTCTGATGTAGTCAAATTGGAGAATGTTGTAGCCAAAATGGAGAAAGTCGTTTAAGCTATCCGGTAGTTGCGTTTTGGCTCGTAATTAAGAACAACAGCCGTTTTGAAGTTTTGTTGTTAAAGTTTATTAGCTGAATTATTTTATTTGCCAAATTATAGCTTGTCCCAAAGGAGTGGCTTCTTAAGTAAAAAATTCTCCAATATGCCAAAGAATTCCTGACGGGTCGTGTATAAAACATTCCCTGCCCCAATCATATTCTTTAATTGGAATTAGTTTTACGCTTTTATATTTAGTTGTCAGGTCTAGAGCTAAAAGTTCGTTCCAATAACGGGCAACATCTTCAACTTCTAAAAAAATCATTGAATTATCTATCCAATCCCGCACGTAAGCGTCTTGTAAGTAAAACGCTAATCCTTCTGTTTTGAAAACTGACATATTATGACTCAAAATAGTTTCCTGAAAACCCAGGTCAAGGTAAAAATTCCGGGACAGTTCAAAGTTTTTAGCTCCGATGAATGGTCGAATTGATTTTGCTTTATGTTCCATTATTGTCAAATCTTGTTTTGTCAAAGTTAATTTCTTTCAGAAAACTTTCAGGTTGGCATTGCCGCCACAGGGTTATGTTCGTCGCCCGCCATATTGCCAAGCCTTATTTGTTGCCCGCTGTATTATTTCAGGGCTGTATTTATTTTAATAAGCGCGCTTTCATAATCTTAATCTCACGTTGCTATAAATAGATATTTCCTTCCATTGTGATAACAGAGGAGCCGCCAACCAATATACCATCTTCTTTAACCATCACCTCTATTAAAGACGGTTGGTTTAATTTTACACCTTGCAATACCCGGTATTCTTTATTTTGTTGAATCAGGTGCTTGTTATATAAAATTCCTGCAAGCGGTCCGGCAGCAGTTCCGGTTGCTGCATCCTCATCAATGCCAATTAGCGGATTAAAAAACCTTGATTGAGCAATAGTTCCATCGGTTTCATCCATAAGAGCAAAGCAATAAAAGCCCTCAAATCGATATTGTTTTGAAATCTCAATAAGAAGCTTATTATCAGGTTTGATTTTGTCTAAAGCTTCCGGGGTTTTAACCGCAACCATTATGTGAGCAACTTCTGTTTGTACAATTGTTGGAGTGAAATTTTGTACCTGTAAATCGTCAATTGTAATTCCAATTGCTTTGGCAATAATTTCAACAGGAACAGATTTCCCTATAACAGCAGGTTTTTGTAACATCTTCACTACAGGCAATCGGTTGGTATTATCAAAACCAACAAAAAGCGGGATAGGGTTTTCTTTCATAATTACAAAACGATTTGATCCTTGCTCCTTGAAAATATCCATTTCCTTTAAGATTGTGGCGCAAACAGCACCCAACAAATTGTGCCCCGCTCCGGCAACTTCAAATCCCGCGGGCGTAAAGGAACGGACATTCAAAGCTTTTTGAGCCCTGGAATAATAAACAAACGACGATTCAGAATAGCCAAACTCCCTGGCAATATTTTCATATTGTTCCAATTCCAGGTTGCCATTGGTAAACACAACGGCCAAAGGATTTCCTTTATAACTTTTGTTGGTGAATACGTCTGCCACACAGTATTTTAATATTTTTTTTTCTTTCATAAATACCCGGATAATTTAAATGCT
>JBDTZL010000012.1:0-8711 GCA_040005125.1 Ginsengibacter sp. | reverse complement strand
TCAATAAAAATGGAATGGCAACTTCAGTATTATTTTGAAAAAGAAAAACCTGCTGTCCTTTATAATTGTATTGATCGCCCTGGTGCTGTCCCAAACCATAGTATGCGTCATCGGGTGTTGTTTCAAATGTTTGAGAAATACTGTATGTATTTTGCCCGTTAAATACTGAAGGATTGAATGATCTTCCATTGTATTGCCGCTCCATTACAACCGGTTTTCCAAGTTCATCTGCAAACGATATGGCTCCTGTAGAAAGTAATACGGTAGCTGTAACAGAAGGAGTTTTTAAAATAAGCTTACCTGCTTTTTTTATGATCGTATATTTTTTGCTTACGCCAGGGTAAACCAAAATCAGACTTTTAATATCCGGAAATTTTAATTCAGGCGAAGCAGTTACGCGGATTATTTTATCGGTTATAACCTGCAATCTTATGGCTCGGGCATTACCGGAAAAATTAATATCAGGATAAATTATTACCCCATCGCTTGTTTGCTCAATCCTGTTACCAGGGAGATCTGCGTGACTAAACTTAAAAAGCAACAATGAGAATACAAGAATATAAATTCCTTTACCCTTCATAGCAATCGTTCTGATTTATTTAGAAATCGTTCTAATTCTATCGAAATTATGGGCAGGGATTAAAATATAGGGTAGGCGAAAGTGTAAAATTAGGTAATAAAATGTTAACTGACTTTATAAAGCATTGGTATCCAATAAAAATTAATGAGAATTCCTGGTCATTTAGAAATTCAAGCCGAGCCGGTGGGAAGACGCTATACTTTTTTCTGTCCTGATTTCCTCTCGTTATGATAAGATGAGGGAAGGATATTATATTCGTCCTTAAAATGCCTGGAGAAATATTTTGGGTTATTAAATCCAACTTCGTAAGCAACTTCGGCCACAGACATTTCATTTTTTTCCAATAATTGTGCTGCTCTTTGCAGGCGAATGACACGAATAAACTCGATGGGTGTTTTTCCTGAAAGCGCAAATATCTTTTTATATAATGCCACCCGGCTCATAAACATTTCACGGCTCATTTCTTCCACTGAGAAAGCAGGGTTCGAAATATTCCTTTCTATAACCGCCAATGCCTGTTGGATGAATTTATCATCTGCGGATTCTGCAATTACTTCCGAAGCATTCACCTGTACCTGCTTTTGATACGTTTTTTTAAAGGAATCCTGCTGACAAAGTAAATTTTTTATTTTAGAATGAAGGATCTCAAAATTAAAGGGCTTGATCATATAATCATTAGCACCGGTTTGAAGGCCTGCCAGTTGCTGTTCTTCACCGGCCATCGCTGTAAGTAACATCACGGGAATGAAAGATGTCCTGCTATCTGCTTTTAATTTCAGGCACAGGTCAATGCCATTCATTTCGGGCATACTTATATCGCATACAATTAGATCGGGATGTTCCGAGAGCGCTTTTTGCCATCCCAATTTTCCATTTTTGGCTTCAATCATATTGTAAAAGCTTCTCAGGTTGTCCTTTATATAAAACCTGAAATCATCATTATCTTCCACGAGCAAAATAGATTTCTTTCTTCCTTTAGTATTTTTATCTTCTTTTATTGTAGCGTGACCGAAATTGATATTTTCCTGCTCAAAGTCTTCGGGATTATCATATTGCTTTTGCAAGCCATTCTTATCTTCCGCAACTGGTAATATTGGAATGGATACTGAAAAACAACTCCCTTTTCCCGGCTCACTTTTTACAATGATCTTCCCCCCATGAAGATTGGTAAATTCTTTTGTTATGGCCAACCCGATTCCGTTACCCTGGTTAACCATGGAACCAGGAATTTCATTTTGAAAAAAACGTTCAAAGATTTTATCGTGCCTGTCTTTACTGATCCCGATACCAGTATCTGCCACTTTTAATTGAAGCATTCTTTGATCGCCTGAATTCACTATCTCTGTATAGACATTTATTTTACCGCCGCCAGGCGTGAATTTAAAAGCATTCGATAAAAGATTAAACAAAATTCTTTCAATCTTATCGTGATCAAAATCGGTGAAAATTATATCTTGAGATGAATGGAACGAAAATGATATTTTCTTATTTTCTGCAAGATCAGAAAAAGATTGAGTGATCTCTTTTACAAAGCTTATAATGTCGCCCGGTTTTTTGTTGAGCCGGAGTTCCCGCTCTTCCAATTTACGAAAATCGAGCAATTGGTTTACAAGGTTGAGTAACCGGCGTGCATTACGATGTATGAGTTGAAATTGCTTTTTATCATCGGATACGGACGTTTCTTTAATCAGCTTTTCTACCGGGGTAATTATCAGTGAAAGCGGGGTCCTGAATTCATGGCTTACATTCGTAAAAAATTTTATCTTCATCATATCGAGTTCATGTAGCTTATGGGCATCCTGCC
This sequence comes from Ginsengibacter sp., assembly GCA_040005125.1. Lineage (GTDB taxonomy): Bacteria > Bacteroidota > Bacteroidia > Chitinophagales > Chitinophagaceae > Ginsengibacter. Next base: position 6,327 of record JBDTZL010000012.1, on the reverse strand, counting down.
TTTCCTGTTCAATTTTGAATTTCATTTTTGCACGACGAAGAATCAAATTTCTACCCAAAACCAAACACCCGATACTTATTAAAACATATATAAAAAAAGCGAAAGGCGTTAACCAAAAAGGGGGAAGTATTTTTATTTTGAGAGATAAAGGTTTATTGCTCCAGAGGCCATCTTCATTGCCCGCTTTTATGAGCAAAGTATAATTTCCAGGGTCCAGGTTGGTAAAGGTTGCCTTCCGGTTTCTTGCATCGGTTGTTAACCATTCATTACTAAACCCTTCCAGCTTATAGGCATATTTAATTTTTTGAGAGTTCAAAAATGCGAGGGCGGCAAATTCTATCGCAAAAACATTTTGATTGTATTGTAATGTAACCTCTTTCGTTTCTGTTATTGATTGATCCAAAACAATTCTTCGATTATATTTTTCCCCGATTGCCACGCTTTTATTAAATACCTGGAGGTCTGTTAATACTAAATTTGGAACAACTTTATTACCTGTTATTTTAGAAGGAAGAAAAACATTAAAACCATTCGCGCCACCAAATACCAGTTCACCATTTTTGGTTTTAAATGCCCCATTTTCATTGAACTGCCGTCCCTGCAAGCCATCCGTTTCGTCGTAATTAATAAAATGTAGTGACACTTTATCAGAAGATGTTGAAACAATCGCGTTTGATAAGCCATTGAGCGTACTAAGCCATAGATTATGATTGTTGTCTTCAAGTACTGTTAAGACAAAATTATCCGGAAGCCCCTCTTCTATACGATATGTTTTAAATTCTTTTTTTTGGGGATCATAAAGGTTCAGGCCATCTCTTGTGGCTACCCATATCAATCCCCTGCTGTCCTGCAAAATATCAATGACATTGTTATGACTCAGGCTTGTTTTATCATTTTCTATATGTTCGAAATGCCTGAAAAGCCCCGTGCTTTTGTCAAGTATATCAATGCCAAAAGCTGTACCTATCCATATATTCCCATTGGTATCTTCAATTATTGCAGATATATAATTACAGCGAATTGTATTGCCTGTACCAACTTTGTGATGAATAAATTTATTGTTCTTCCTGTCAAAAAGCTCAAGGCCTTCACTCAGGGTGCCTATCCAAAGTCTGTCCTGGCTGTCTTCAAAAATCTCCCAAACCCTGTCATCGGCAAGGCTTGACAGATCTTTATCATCATGTTTGTAATGAATGAATTTTTTGCCATCGTAGCAATCCATGCCGCCATAATAGGTGCCTATCCATAATTTTTGTTCATGGTCCATCCAGAGGCTTACGATGACATTATTGGTCAGACTGTTTTTATCAGAAGTATCATGTAAGTATTGTTTGAAGTTTCCTGTTGCACGATTAAAATATATAAGCCCGCCACCATTTGTTCCTATCCAGAGATTCCCTTTTTGATCTTCAGCAAATTTGTTTACATCATTATAGGTTAAACTGCCCCGGTTCCCGGAAAGATGTGTATATAAAGGAAATTTTAAAGTGCTTTCATGAAAATAATTAATACCCTTTTTAAATGTCCCCATCCAGATAATGCCATCGTTATCTTTATAAAGTGTGGTTAGGCTATTTTGGCTGATGCTCTTATTATCGTTCTCATTATTGGTTATATAATGTATCGAAAAATTTTGTTTATCGATTACATTGATCCCCCCATGATCTGTTGCAATCCATATATTTCCCTTATCATCCTGTACAATGCCGGTAATAATATTATTGTTTAACCGGATTTCCCTGGAATCTTTATTAACCGGGAGAATAGAATTTGACGATGGCTTATAATAATAAATTCCTTTCGCAACATTCACCGAATAAATCCAAATGTCATTATCGGCATCGGCAAAAAGCCTGTAATCCAGGTTCTGACCGTTTGAAATTTGATGTAATAAGTTAACCCTGCTAACAATCTTATCATCTGCAGCATCCATCTTTTCTATCATACCATCTGAGTACGCTATCCAGATAAAGTCCTTTTGATCCCGGATTATAGTTGTAACATTATTTGAGTAGAGAGAACAATGGCTATGGCTATTATACAATATAGTTTTACCTGATGATCTGTTAAATCTATAAAGGCCTTTCCCGGGGTAAACAAACCAATAATTTTTTTGGCCATCCTCCACAATCGAAGTGAATGATTCATCCGGGATGCCCAGCGTATGCAAAGTATTCTGAAGATGAGTTGTAAATTTTTCTGTTTGCGGGTCAAAAATATTCCAGCCGTTTCTTGTAAGTGTCCATAGTGTATGATAAGGGCCTGGCATTACCTGGCTTATATAATCATCACTTAAGGTGGCTGTATCGCCGATTTTATGTTTGAATATTTTAAAATCATATCCATCGTACCTGTCCAGGCCGGCATTGGTTCCAAACCATACAAATCCTTTTTCATCTTTTACTATTGAATTAACCTGGTTGCCCGATAACCCGTTTTTTACATCTATTGCTTCAAACTGGTAAAGATCATTTTGGGCAAAAAGAAGAGAGCAACTCGTAATACTAAACAGCAGTACAATCGTTTTTAACATGCGTATTATTTTAGAACCAGTTTCTAATTTAGATTTTTATCTGATCAAAATGCAAATTTATTTTTTATCAATTTTACCTGGTGGCAGTGAATAAGTAACCACATGGCTTATTTCGCAGTGGCTGACACCTGCGTGTGAACGTGAGACCTGCCTGAGGTGTCAGGCCACTTAAACATCCATTTATTTTAAATTATCATTCGGTAGCGAGATACCTGTGTGGACATATGCCTGACCGCTTTAATGTTTTTTATTAGAAATATTTTTTAGTGGGTTGGCGCCTTTCAAAAGGTGTCTGGCCACTTAGACAGTTTTTTATATGGTAGATTATTTTTTAGTTGCCCGACACCCATGAGCGACTTAAATTTGCGGAAAGATGCGAGCGCCTCTTAAACATTCTTTTTTGTTATAAATTATTCGTGGCGGCTGACACTTAGCTTGACGCCAATGCGATAGGGATCAATGCTCAACACTCAATATTGAAGTCATCCTCCTTAACTTAATAACATTGTCCCATCGGACTTTAAAAGCCCATTTATGCCAAGCTAGGTTTTATAGCATCGGTCTCTCGTTAATGACCAACCGGGCTTCAACGCAAATTAAAGTTTTCCAATTTGTCCTATTCCTAAAAACTCAATCGTCATAAAGACCTAATTCAAAAATATTTTTAAATCATTAAATTTTAAAAAAATGACAACTCAGGAAGTAGCCAACAAATTAGTCGCTTACATGCGCCAGGGACAAATTTTTGATGCACAGGCGGAATTGTATTCGGATGATATCGTTAGTATAGAACCGGAAGGTAATATGGCGCCGCATTACACAAAAGGAAAAGAGGCGGTAGCAGAAAAGGGGAAGCAATTTGCATCTATGATTGAAGAACGTCATGGTGGCTCGTGCTCCGACCCTGCGGTCGGCGGCCGTTATTTCAGTATGGGAATGTCTCTTGATGCTACCATGAGGGGCATGGGCAGGCAGTTATTAGACGAGGTTTGTGTATATGAAGTAAAAGATGGTAAAATTGTGCAGGAACAATTTTTCTATTAAATATGAACGCGTTGTGGGCGACAATTCCGCCGCTTGTGGAATTATGTTTTTACAGCAATAAGTCTCAGGATACTTATTGACATCAATTTGAAAAAGTACCGCTTGCCAGGCAGGCGGTATTTTATTTTACCGAAATGAAGCGGGCAATCTTATTGAAATTTCAAAATGCCCTGATGATGAACAGTAACTGGCAGGCATCGTTATTTATGCGCTTGCAGCAAGTGAGTAATATTTCTTTGTGTGGCACGTTTAATTTAAAAGTAAAAGTGATGTTTGAAGATTTTTGCTAATAGAGGGACAACGAATTTATAAAAATTTACGCTTTCAATACAATCAAATTGCAAAGTTTTTTAATCATAGATTTTAACTTCATTTTATAAATATATTTATCTTTGCTATATGAATTGGAATGAAAAGCAAATTTTACGTATCGCCATTTTAGATTTGTATGAAGGAGTAGCCAACCAGGGAATGAGAGGTATGCGTGACATTCTTCACAAGTTTGGCGAAAACAATAACCTCACTATTGAGCTCGATGAATTTGACGTACGTTTAGAAAACAGCGTACCCGACCTTAGCTATGATGTTTACTTAAGTTCAGGTGGGCCGGGAAGCCCCCTGGAAAGCGAAGGTTCTGAATGGGAAAAATTATATTTCAACTGGCTCAGTGAAGTAGAAAAATGGAATGCGGATGAAACTCATTTGCAAAAGAAATTTGTTTTTTTTATTTGCCATTCTTTCCAGCTGGTCTGTCGCCATTGGAAACTTGCCAATGTGTGCAAAAGAAATTCAACCTCGTTTGGTGTGTTCCCGATTCACATGTTAAAAGATGCTGAAGAGGAGCCCGTGTTTGAAGGAATGACCGACCCCTTCTATGCCGTTGACAGCCGCGACTACCAGGTGATCGAGCCAAGAATGGATGTGTTGTATAAAGGCGCTAAAATATTATGCATTGAAAAAGACAGGCCTCATCTTCACTATGAAAGAGCTATCATGGCAATGAGGTTCAATGATTACTTTATAGGAACCCAGTTTCATCCGGAAGCCGATCCAATAGGTATGAGCATGTATTTGCAAACAGAGGAAAAAAAGAAAACAGTAATAGAAAATCATGGTCTGAAAAAATGGGAATCGATGATCGAACATCTCAATGATCCTGATAAAATTTTATGGACATACGCTCATATACTTCCCAACTTCCTAAATATAACGCTCAGTAGTATGTATTCATTTGCTGTTTAGTAATCTGTATCGCCTGGCAAATCATAAATTCCGGGATGGTAATTTTAAGCGCATATTTAATTTTCTTATCTTTCATTCTTTCTTACAGTAAAAAATTAAAATGCCATGATATCCAAATTCAGGGAGCAATTCAATCAAAATTTTACGCAAAAGAAGTACGAAGAATTCTTAAAAGATCTTGATAGTAAACATCCGGGCGATATTGTATTCCGTATCGCTGAAACGCCCATATTTGTTCCAAAAGATTTTACAGAGAAAATGCTGAAGACCTGTGAGAATATCGTTGATTTTATAACGGATCCCGGATTTAAGAAGCTTACTAACCGTGCTATCCCGGAAGGTGAAAACGTTCCAGGTGAAAATGATCATACGCATTTTATTGCATTTGATTTTGGCATTTGTGAAAATGCAGATGGTGAACTTGAACCTCAATTAATTGAAATGCAGGGATTTCCTTCGCTGTTTGCTTTTGAGGTATATTATCCCCAGGTGATCCAAAAACATTTCGAAATTCCCGGCAATTTTGGTCACTACCTCAATGGATATAACGATGAAACCTATATACAGTTTTTGAAAGAAATTATTGTAAATGAACACAATGTTGAAAACGTTGTGTTGCTCGAAATAAAACCCCATGAGCAAAAAACGCGTATAGATTTTTATTGCACCCGGGATTACCTGCACATTCCTATTGTATGCCTTACAGAACTTGAACAGGAAGGGAAAAAATTATTTTACAGGAAAAACGGGCAAAAAATTGAAATAAAAAGGATTTACAACCGCATTATATTCGACGAGCTTAGTCAAACCAAAACGGGCCTTGGAAATGTTGTCGACATCACCCAGGATTTTGATGTTGAGTGGGTACCGCATCCCAATTGGTTCTACAGGATAAGTAAATTCACTCTGCCTTTCATAAATGACCCGCACGTACCCGAAACTTTTTTTCTAAACGAAGTGAAGCAACTTCGCGGTGACCTTGAAAATTTTGTTTTGAAACCTTTATTTTCATTTGCCGGGCAAGGGGTAATTATTGATGTTACCAAAGATGACATAGATAAAGTAACTGATCCTCAAAACTGGATATTGCAACGAAAAGTAAAATACGCAGATGTAATAAAAACCCCCAATGTGCCTGCGAAAGCTGAGATAAGAATTTTTTACTTCTGGAAAGACGGAATGGAAAGGCCCGTTGCGGTCACTAACCTTGCAAGGCTTAGTAAGGGAAAAATGATAGGAGTAAGATATAATATGGATAAAGACTGGGTTGGAGGAAGTGTCGCTTACTTTGAAAAATGAGTTATAAACCTAACAGGTTTTAACAGGTTTAAAAACCTGTTAGGTTTGATTAGGTTGAAAAAATTACACCGGTCGCGCGACACCTTATCAAAAAATCATATCTTTAACTTTCTCTTTTAACGGGAGATTATTTTTCCATTGAATCATTTAGAAATTTTTGCCGGAAATAAAGAAATATAGCGAGGAAGAACTTATATCCCTTTTGAAAA
>JBDTZL010000417.1:0-28302 GCA_040005125.1 Ginsengibacter sp. | reverse complement strand
TGACTATGCGCTCAATAATAATTTCAGGTTTTTAAGTTATGGAGATGGATGTTTGATAACGTAGGAACAGGCCGCGGCCTGTTCCTACCGCGGCCTGTTCCTACCGCGGCCTGTTCCTACGTGCGAATAACCTTTCTGAAATTATTACCACCTTCATTATTTTCATCGTTGTCCCAATTCCATATATTATTGGCGATGTAATTACTAATACGGTCGTATGATTTTGAATCCCTGATAATGTGGTCATGGAATCTTGCCTGCCATGCAAAAAAAGAATATCCATTTGCATTGCACCATTTTTTTACTTTGCCCTTTAAATGGTTTATTATGGACGAAACCGAACCAGGCAGTAAAGGTTGTAACCCTTTATGAGGCGCAATAATTTGTTGCAGCGATAATTGTTGATTATTAATTGCCTCTTTATATGGCAGGTTAATAATCAAATGGATGTGGTTGGGCATTACAACTGTTTCACCTAATGTCACGCCCTTGTAGATACCGGGAATAGATAAGATACTATAACGTACAAAGAACCAATTGCAGTCAATTCAATGATTGCACCTTCTTTCCTTTTAACAATTTTCCCAAAATGATGGATCCTGTTCTTTGTGCAGACAGTAATAAAATAATCTCCCATTGCAGAATAATCATAACCGGGTAAACGATATTGTTTTTGTTTTTTATAAGTCATGGCGGTCTATTTTGAATGGTGTCGTTTTATTGTAGGATCAGGCCGCGGCCTGATCCTACACGGGGAGGCCCGGCGGAATGCAGGTTTTGTCATCAACGGGCTGCAGATTTATTCATCATCTTGAAATATCACATCTTCATTATCTGCAATAAAATTTTGCCCCTGTATAAAATCACCTTGTATGTTAAGTGTCAAATGTTCAACCCAACCTGGAGTTTTCTCTCCCCGAAAGTGTGCAAATAATGACAGCGCATAGCCCCATTCCATTTGTGACAAATAACCCATTTTTTGCCAGCCACTATAATCAACTCCGTTATATGTTTGAAAAGCTGCATTAGCATTGAAAATTCCTAATCCAAAAAATATAGTCGTCAAATCGGTTAATTTTTCATCATTTTTATCGATCCTGTTTTCTCCTAATAACTTAATATGTGCAATTTCGTGTGCAAGGGTCGCAACCATGTTTTCAGGTTGTTTAAATTTACTCCTTACCAATGAAATATTATATTTTTCATGTTCGTCTTTACCCCAATAAAGCCCTGCGGCACCCCCTTCGTTTTTTTCTGTTTTTAGATATATTCGCCTGTCAAAGGGGCTGCCTGTAGATATTTCTTCTACCCGGTCGTTATAAAAATCTAAATGAATTTCATCATAAGAGACTTCCATTTGTTTTGCAACAATTTTTAAGGTCTCAAAAGCGGTTTCTTCGTCTCCATTATATTTTATCGGGAAATCTGAATGATGCGGAATGAGAATTTTTCTCTGTTGTGTATTTTCTATGCCAAAAAATTCTAACAATAAAAGAAAAGATTTTTCCAGCCAAATCCTGTTATCTTCAGGAACCGGGCAGGTATTTGGTCTTTTTATTTTGACAAACTTAAACATGGTTGTGAAGTCCGTGAAAATTTGCAGTTAACGCCCGCATTATCCCAGTTTCATCATTAATTATTACGGCAATAAAGCTAATATATAATATAGCAAGATTGCCGCATCTTAAGAAATATAAAATGCAGGGCAGATATTTGACAAAAAGTAAATTAAAATTACTCAACGATCGTTACAGGAGTTCCCACAGGGATATAACTATACAGGTCTTTTGCTTCTGAATATTTTAAGGAAATGCATCCATCTGTCCAGTTTTGGTAATAATCTACGGTCCATTCTTCCTGTGGCCTTGTAGCATGGATGGCAATGCCGCTGCCAATTCTCGCATTCCGGGGAACCAGCCCTTCTGCAATTCTCTCTTTAAATTTATGTATGCTTTCTTCATTTGGATAATCCAGTAACAGCTCAAATCCCCATTTTGGATGAATCTTTTTAAGAAGAACCTTGAACTTTCCTTCAGGAGTTCTTTTATCGCCTTCCATATATTTATCGCGGATGTCACTGCTGCCAAACACACAAGGGTATGTTGCATACCACCCTTCGTCATCATACACTTTTAACTCATAATCCTTTTTAGAAATAATAATGTAATACGGATTGTCGCCAGGCACTTTTTTAAAAGCCTTTTTTTCAATACCGGATCCACCATTATTCCTTTTATGTGGGATAAATGAAAAAAACAACAGCGAAATAATTATCGCTGAAAATATGGATAGCGTACGAATGTTCATATGTCGGAAAAACTTACTGCAATATATCCCAAACGCTACCCGGTGCAAAATTATTTTACTAACAGTGTACTGATTTAACTTTTTTTGAACAGCTTACCAATAAATGCGTATTAATCCCATTCGGCTTCGGCTTTTATTCTTTGTTTGTCAACCCTTTTACTGATGAAAATGCTTATTTCATAAAGGAGGATCAACGGTACCGCCACGATAGTTTGACTGGTCCAGTCAGGAGAAGGTGTAATAACTGCAGCAACAACTAAAATAACCACGTAAGCATATTTTCGGTACACTTTAAGAAACTCAGGAGTAATAATTCCCAGTTTTGATAGAACATATGCCAAAACAGGAAGCTCAAAAGCGATACCACAGCCTAATATAATATCAGTAAGTGTTTCAATAAAGTCATCCAGGGTAGGAAGATATTTGTAAACACCTATAGTGCCTAATTGAAAATTGGCAAGAAAATTAAATGTAAAAGGCGCTAATAAATAATAACCAAAAGCGCCACCGGTAAAAAAACATAAAGAGACCCACCAGATACTTCCTCTTGCATATTTCAACTCTTTAGGAGATAAAGCCGGCTTTACAAAGAGCCATAGTTCCCAGAAGAGGTAAGGAAAAGCGATGATGAGCGCCCCCATAAAAGAAATTGAAATCGCAGACATAAAGGGCCCGCTCACCGTATTGCCCAACAGCGTAATATCAATGGGCGGCATACAAAGCGAATTGCCTAAATGCAGCATGTGGCCAAGGTTACAAAGGCCTTTGTAGGTTATAAAATCTTTACTCGCAGGCGCATAAATAATATGGTCAAATACCCAGTCAATGTAAACAAAAACAACAATGGCCACAGCAATCAGTACTATCGCTGAACGTACTATGTGCCACCTCAAAACTTCGAGGTGATCCAGGAAACTCATTTCAGTCTCAGCAGTTTCTTTCCCCCTGATTTTTTTAAAAAAAGCTTTTCTTTCTGAAGTCGTATTACTCAAACTGTTATGATTTCTGTTATGAACTTGCAAATATAAGGTATCAGTTAGTAGGTGGTATCAGGTTTTGGTCAATAGTCGATAAGTCCATGGTCAATAAGTCAATGATCAATAAGTCAATGATCAATTTTACCCGTATTGAAATTCCAGCTATTCACAAATGACGTATTGACTTATTGACAAATGACTCACAATTCACCACTAACAATTCACAATTTACTAATGCATCGCCTCAGAAAGGCCCACTTTCTTTTTCTGCGTTCCTTTTACCAGCAACACAAATGGTATGCATAATAGAAACAACACCCCGAGGTAAAGGAATACATCCATATAGGATAATACAGAAGCTTGTTTAAAAACCGCATAATCGAGTGCCTGGTATGCGCTTTTTAAAGCAATATCCGGGGTCATTCCCTTACTGATAAAGCCTCTTTGCATACCTGCAACCCTTTGTTGTACAGCGGGGTTATTTACGTCCAGCTTGCTTACCAAATCAACCCTGTGCACCATATTTTGAGTAGAAATAAAAGTGGTGATAATGGCTATGCCAAATGAACCACCGAGTTGCCGCATCATCCCTGTAAAAGCGGCTCCCTGCCCTATTTCTTTCCCGTGTAATGAAGAAAGCGCCAAAGTGGTAATGGGTATAAATAAAAGGCCGAGCCCCGCTCCCCGTACTATTAGCAGCCACCAAAAATTGTCTGCACCTGTATCGGGGGTAAGTATTTTATATGCCCAAAGACTATAAAGGAAAAAAGTGATGAGGCCTCCGGCTACAAGATATTGCTGTTTTATCCCACGCTGCAGCAGCTTCCCTATCAAAGGCATCATAAATGCAGTTGCAATACCAGAAGGGATCAATAACATCCCGGCTTGCTGGGCCGTCCAGCCAAGGGTTGATTGCGTATACAAAGGAATAATAAAAGTAGACCCATATAGCCCAAACCCCAGCAAAAACGACATAAATGTCCCAACGCGCAGATTTCCGTTTTTAAGTACCCTTAATTCAACAATTGGATTTGCATAAGTAAGTTCCCGCCATATAAAAAAGAATAAGCCAAGAACAGCAGTAACTGAAAGTATTATGATAGTTGTATCATTAAACCAGTCATCGTCATGGCCTTTTTCCAAAACATATTGGAGTGAGCCTACAGCAATCGCAAGTAATGCAATCCCCAGGAAATCAATTTGACTGCGTAAAGTTTTTTCATAATATTTCGGGCTTTTTACAAATTGCAATGTGAGTAAAATCGCCGCAATTCCGATAGGTATATTTATGTAAAAAATATAAGGCCAGCTAAAATGATCAATTATATAACCGCCTAAAGGTGGCCCCATGGTAGGGCCAATTATTACGCCTAATCCGTAAATCGCCTGTGCCATACCGCGTTTCTCAAGAGGGTAACTCTCTGTGATAATAGTTTGGGAAGTTACCAGTAATGCTCCGCCACCAACTCCCTGCAAAAAACGAAAGATTACCAGTTCCCAGATACTTGTTGCATTCCCGCATAAAAAAGAGAATACAGTAAAGATCATAATGGAAACAGCAAAATAATTGCGACGTCCAAATTGTTGGGAAAGCCAGCTCGTCATGGGAACAATAATTACATTTCCAATTGCATAAGCTGTAATAACCCATCCTATTTCGGTTAGCGTGGCGCCGAGGCTACCCCGCATATCTGTGATGGCAACGTTTACAATAGTAGTATCCACAATTTCGAGTAATGCGCACAGGATCGCTGTGACGGTTATAATTACTCTTCTTGATCCATACTCCACTAAAGAATTTGCCTGTTGCATAGAATTAATTCTGTTCGAAAAATTACGTTGCCCTGTTCGCTATCAATTCAGGTGTACGTCTACGTTTACATTCATACCCGGTCTTAACCTGTTTAATAAGGAATCGGTATTGTTTACAAATTCAATTTTTACAGGAAGCCTTTGTACCACTTTTACAAAATTGCCGCTTGCATTGTCGGGGGGAAGCAATGCAAATTGGGCACCTGTTGCAGGTGAAAATGACGAAAGCGTTGCCTCAAAATCATGATTTGGAAAAGCATCTGCATGAACAATAACTTTTTGCCCGATCTGCATTTTTTTGTATTGAGTTTCTTTAAAATTTGCCACCACCCAGATGCTGGTATTGTGAACAATGCTGAATGTTGCCTGCCCGGCCTGTAAAAATTGTCCTTCCTGAACATTTACTTTTGAAACTTTTCCATCATCGGGGGCAGTAATTACAGCGTAAGATAAATTGAGCTTTGCATCTTCTACGTCCACTTCGCGTTGCTTTACTGTTGATTCTGCAATGCCTATTTGCTGTGCAGATGCATTGCTTTGAGAAGACACGACACCTGTTTGGGTAGATGCCTGGTTTTTTTGCTGTTCCAATATTAGCAATTGCTTTTCTGCAGTTTCTTTCACAGCCTGTGCCTGCTCATATTGCTGTTGGGTTATGGAGTGATCCTTTATAAGATTTGCATAACGGTCATAATCCTGTGTGGCTCTCGTAATATTTATTTTTGCAGCCTCGATCTGCGCATCCACCGTGAATACCCCGGCTCTTGAACTTGCAATTCCTGAACGGGCGGCATTGGTGTTGGCGCGTGCAGCCTGTACGTTACTTTTAGCTGTGCCCAGCGCAGCTTCTGCCTGGTCCACTTTTAATTTCAGGTCCCGGTCATCGAGTACCAGCATAGTATCACCCTTATGAACAAATTGGTTATCTTTTACTCTAACTTCTTTCACATAACCTGAAACCCGTGGTATTGCGGGGCTGATATCGGCCGCTACCTGGGCATCATCTGTTTCTTCATGATGCAATGCATAGGTATATTTTGTGATGCCAAACCATCCACCCAATAATATCATAACAATAAGTATGATCAAAAAAACTTTACTACGCTTTTTTGGTGCAGCAGCTATTTTACCATTGGCTTCTTCAGGGCCTGATGACCCGTTTTCTGGAGTTTTTCCGTTTGTATTCGATTCCATATAATTGATTTATAAAACTTTAATTTTTTTTATTGAGCAGATATCAAACCTGCAGTTTCCAATAATCTGTTGTATGCAAGAATTACATCTGCTTTTGCAACAGCGAGGTTTATGTTTGATTGCAGGAGCGATACATTTGCATCCAGTAAATCAGTTGTGTTCACAAGATTATTGTCAAATTTATTTTTTGTGATCCTGTAATTTTCTGTTGATTGTAAGACTGCCTTTTGGTATACTTCGATTTTCTTTTGGCTCAGCAAAAAGTTTTCATAATCCTGGTTAACATGAAGGCGAACTACATCATTAAGTTGTGCCTCGTTGGCAGAAATTTCTTTTTCACGCGCCTGTGCCTGTACAATTTTAGCCCTGGTCTTCCATAAAGAACCCAGGTTATATTGCACACCAACACCCACCGTTATTGCGTTGGTTATGGTAATAAGATGAGGAACATCTGCTGCAATGTAACCACCCGTTAATGCAACAGACGGATACATTTCTGCTTTTACTGCGGAGATGCCGGATGCTGCTGCTTTTCTCCTGAATGAAAGTGCGAGAACATCTTTCCTGTTCTGAAGAGCGAGCTGTTCATATTCCTCCAGGTTTTTAAGGCTGATAGTTTTTTCAAAAGATGAAGAATCAGTAACCAGGATTGTTTGCTCAGGAAGCGCAAGCATGAGGTTCATATTTACATTGGCAATCTTCTGGTTATTTTCTGCATCTAAAACAGAAAGTTCAATATTGGAAGATTGTAATTCCGACTTCAACAGATCATTCCTGGCGAGTAAACCGGTTTGCTCAAGGCGCGACAATACAGAATCACGCTGTAAGGACTGCTGCAGGTTTTCTTTAACCACATTTACGGTTACAGTGGCCTTATAAAGATTGATATAAGCATTAATAGTATTTAAAATAACCCCCTCCTTATCATTGTCTGCGTCGAGCATTGTGGCCTGTTGCAGATACCTTGCAGATTCTATTCCATAACGGATTTTTCCGCCGGTATAAATTGGAAGCGAAATATTGAATATACCATATGCGGCCTGGTTCACAGAAGGAGTACCGCCACCGCCGGTGCTATCGGCACCGCCGCCCCCAAGAGCTTTTGTTTTAAGGGATATATTAGGATTGGCCAGCCGCAAATAAGAACCACTAACACTTGCATTGGGAAGCCTGTTATCTTTTGCTTCTTTTAATGCGCCTTCGGCCTGTTCATTGCGTGCATCAGACGCTCTAAGCTGCTTGCTGTTTTTGATACCAAGGTCTATCGCTTCCTGTAAGGAAAGCTGCTTTGTATCCTGTGCATGCAAGAGCAAAGGGCTATATGCCACGAAAAAAATAATTGCTGCAAAAAATAACTTTAGTTGTTTCACGAAATATATTTTAAAAATTCTTCTTATTTTTTTGTTTTAATATTTTTCAACAGGTGAGCATTCATAAGCTTTTTTAAATGGTCACTTATCCTTTCTTTTAATTTTTTACTCTGGTAAGGGTTAAAATCTTTACCCTTCTGCAGAATTTTCCTGCACATGGTTTCCGATAAGAGCAAATGATTTATGGTACCTATTATAGATGCGATGGTAAGCTCAATATCCACATCATTGAATTCTCCCGAATCTATCCCTTGCTGTACAACTGTTTTTACAGCAATAAAATTCCTGAGCAGGATCTCAAATATTGCATCCTTCATTTTTGGCCTGCGGTCAAGAGAAAGTTCCCTGTGCAACAGGTGATGAAACTGCGGGTTGTGAAACATCCTGTCAACATAGCTGTCAACAACCACGTGAACCTTTTCAATTTGTGAAAAGGATGTATTATTAACCAGTTCTGCAAAAACTCCTTTTAAAAAGCCAGCCTTATATTCTACCAGCTTTTCAAATAATTTTTCCTTCGAGCCAAAATAATAACTGATCATAGCCGGGTTTACATCAGCTCCTGAGGCGATCTCTCTTACAGATGTGCCCTCATAACCCTTTTGCGCAAAGAGTTTCATGGCTGTTGATATTATAATTTCTCTTTTATCCATTTTTAAGAATGGGCGCAAAGTTAAACACTTGTTTGAAATTAAACAAACGTTTAATTAAATTAATTTTAAATTAATATGGATATCGTTGCAGCCTGGATAGAGAACAATCAGGATGTTGTAATAAAAAAAGGTGTGTGCTTCACACAAAGGTATTAACCAAAATTTATAATTGGTATCAGGAATCGGGAATCAGGTATCAGGTATGAAGAATCAGGTACGAAGTATCAGGTCTCAACCCGCAAACTTGAACTTTTAAACATCACCCCAACCCCTCTCCGAAGGGAGGAACTAACTTATAAAACAACGCAATTTTGAACCTTGGGCCTTTAACTTTGAACTTTGGACCTTCAACCTTGAACTACTCAACAAGTACCGCTTCCATAGAAATATCCGTATTCAGTAGTTTGGAAACGGGGCAATTTTCCTTGGCATCTTTCGTACATTCATCAAACTTTTCTTTAGTGATACCGGGAACTTTTGCTTTTACGGTGAGTTGGGATTTTGTAATAGCGCCGTCTCCCAAAGTGATCTCACACCTGGTTTCTATTTCATCGGCTGTAAAACCAGCTGCCTGGAGCGAAAAGCTAAGCTTCATGGTAAAGCAACCTGCATGGGCTGCTGCAATAAGCTCTTCGGGGTTTGTGCCCACACCATCTTCAAACCTTGATTTGTAAGAATACTGTGTTTTGTTCAATACAGTACTCTGGGTACTTAAAGTACCTTTTCCTTCTTTACCATTGCCCTGCCACACGGCTGTTGCATTTCTGATCATTTTTTATTGGTTTATTGGTTTATTAGTTAATTAGTTAATTAAATTAGTTGATTAGCTGATGGGCAAATTAGTAAATTTCTTACACATCGTACATCGTACATAGTATATTGTATATTATTCCGGAAACTCTTTTGAGCTCACCCTTACCAATCCTCTTCCGTTTATGATATGCCAGCTTTTAAAATCCTGCGGGGCATCAAGGCCATCGCCATCAATTATTTGTGTGGAGGTTCGGATTCTTACAGATTTATCCGTATAAAATTCACGGCCTGGCTTGGACCGGTCCCAATATAATTCATTGCAAAATAAGGTATCGCCTTTTGTATTAAAAACCACCACACTGTCTCTCAGGAAAACTTTGCTTTCTGTTTCCATGTATCTTCCATAATGTGCATCCAGCTTGCTTTCTATATGTAAGCTGTCATCGTAAAAATCGGTATGTATGGTTTTCGTAAATTCAATATAGGGAACTGTATCCTGGTGACGAAGCATATAGGGTGCGCTTAGCTTTGCTTTGGTTTGTTCGCCTAAGCTATATACAATATCGACCTGTTTGGCTTCTTCAACACCAATTCTTTTCGAGGTTAAATCGTCAATTTGTTTCCTCGAGTTTTCGCAGGAAGAAATAAAAAAGCAACCCAGTATGAGGGTTGCTTTAAATAAAGATTTATGGTGAAGTTTAGGATCCATTTTTCATTTTACACCAAAATTATTGATATTTCTGCCGGCGGAACCATACATCACTCAATGAGAACCCAACTAAGACTCTAAAAATATTTTCTTTAATAGCATTGCTGTTATTGCCACGGTTTCCATATTCAAATCCAAGATTCATAAAGCTATATTGATTATCGTAAAAGCTGTGCCTCAGTTTCAGGGGGAATGTTCCCCCAAGTGTTATAGTATATACGGGCAGTTTATTATCTATCGCAACGTAATCATTGCCATAAGATACGCCTGCTCTGAATCTTACATTGTTAAAATATTTTGAAGAACCGTTGGGAGAAGGAAAATATTGAATTCCAAATTTGCCAAGCCAGCTGTTTTTAACCAGGTCTTTCCCGCCAAAAAAACGATAACTGTCCCAATTGGTGGTTTCAAAATCTGCTCCAACTAAAATATGCTCCTTTTCAATAGTAAATCCTGCTCCAATAGTAGAAGGTAACTGTACTTTTCCTTTTTGCCCGTTATTTTCGAAAATGCTGTCAATTTTATCAGGATTTCCGGTACTTGTGTTGTATGAGAAAGTTTCACGTACCTCATCTTTTGTTGCGCCATATTGTTGTTGAAGGTCTCCATAAGCACCTAAGCGCAGGTAGCCACCTTTTATTTTGATCCTGTATTGAATGCCGGCATTTAAGAACACTCCGCCAAAACGCGTCCTGGTTTGGTAATTGGCTGAGTAAAAATAATCGGCAGAATCATTAGTGATCCCGAGCCTTGAATTGTAATCTTTTGAACCAAAAAGATAGCCTGAATTAAAACCGATACTAAAATTTTTTATCCTGAGAGCAGTTCCGACAAAAGCTTCATTGATTCCTCCATTGCCTTCATAAAGAGTGGTAGAGCTGTCTGTACCAATTTGTGAGGAACTGCTTATTTTATAATTTATCCTGCTGATGGGTCTCAATCCAAAAGTAATTCCCCATGCGGTTTGTTTTTTTATTGCTTTTTTATTGCCATTAAGTAATGGAAATCCAAACTGCAAATATGAAATAATCGCGTTTTTTGATTTAAAAGTTCCAAAAGGGTTCTCACTTTTTATAGTTCTCCCATCATATTCAACCCCTACATCCAGCGTAGTGAACAGCAAGTTGCTATATGTGGCCGGGTTAACTGTATTTATGGTAAAAGGGTCTGAGAAGCCTGCTGAAATTCCTCCCATTGCACGGTTTTGAATATTGCCTGAAGGAAGAATGTTACCCACTCCATACCTTGAATAAGGAGAGTTTTCCTGGGCAAGGCAAAACAGCGGTAAGGCAAAAAGTAATAAACAGGTTAAATTATGTTTTGGTATCATGATTGGTTTCACTAATTGCATACAGTCCCTTAAAGATCAGGTCGGGGTCGGCAAATATCTTATTTTTAAGATGATGGGCAAAATAGAGGGCATCTCCGCCGGTTAAAAGCACGTTAAAGTTGGCGAACTTTTCTTCATAATTATCGATAATGCCATCAATTTCTGCTGCCAAACCCATCAAAACCCCGCTTAAAATATTGGTACGTGTATCATATCCTATCAAAGGGAAATTCCAATCTGCCTTAATTAGCGGAAGCTTTGCGGTATAATTATTTAGCGATTTAAAGCGCATTTCCATACCGGGAGAAATACTTCCTCCCAGGAAGCTGTTGTATTTATTTATGAAATTGTAAGTAACGCAGGAACCAAGCCCGATAACCAGATTGTTCTGTCCTTTGTAAAAATGAACGGCTGCGGCGGCAAGTGCCAGCCTGTCGGCGCCAATTGTTTCCGGCTTACCTACCGGGGTAGTAAATGGTAAAATACTTTGCGAACTCAGTTTATGAAATGAAGAGCCTTTGGCAAGGGTTTTTTCCATTGCGGTATTGTCTTCAATAACTGATGAAAGAATGGTTTTGGCAGGTTGATATTTTGCAAGGAGACCTTCGATAGTTTCATCGTCAGAATCATTCAAAGACAATACCTCAGTCAAATGCCCACTGGTAAATACCCCACACTTAAGCCGGGTATTTCCAAAATCAAAACAAAGTGTTGTGCTCAAAATATTATTTCAAATGATTACATGAATGAGTACAATGATAACACGAATTTTTGTCACGAATTACACGAATCAATACAGTTATATCACGAATTCTATACATGAATTACACAAATGAATACAGAACTGACCCTACTTAGCGTAATTCGCCTAATTCGTGTAATTCGTGATCAACTAATATTAAACCCGATTATATTTTTGAAATGGCCATTCAACTTTATTTTTTCCTTCAGTAATTCCATTTCAGCCACAACAGGCAGCACTTTTGCCAGGTGCCGCTTTAAATATTCCTGCCGCTGAAGTTCATTAGTGAGGGAAAGAAATTCATATTCTTCTTCTAATGTGAGCCCTGCGTGATGTGCCACATCATAGCTGCTTAATTGTTCTTCTTCTTTGTGAAAGGGTTTTTTTACATTAAGGAGCTTGTGTAATTCTTTGATGGCAACAACTACTTTGTTCATCAGCAATTTTTTCCCATGGCCCGTATTGGATGGGTAACTTACTATTGCGCCACTGTACAATTTATCAGGTACTTCATCGATAATTTCCAGGACCCTGAATATTTTTTGACCGCGTGTTTTTATATCCATTTCCCCATTGTCGTATATTTTTGAAATCTCAACAATATCTACCAGGGTTCCCAATTCATTTATTTTATTATCCATTACCACCGGCATTCCAAAAGGTTTTTTCTGGTCAAAACATTCTTTAATAAGCTGTTTATATTTCGGCTCGAAAATATGCAGGTTCAGATCCTCTCCGGGGTATACTACGATTGATAAAGGAAATATGGGAATGAAGTTGGTCATTTCAATAGTTTACGATCAACAAATTTACAAATGTGTCCATAACTCCGGAAATAAAATAATGTATAAGTAATGTGCAAAAAATATTTCCAATAATTTTAATCTTTACATTTGACGGACTAACAAATTAAAACAAATGTTCATCAGTGGATTTAGCGTGGTAAGAAATGTCACTAAATAATACCACCCTGTAAAAGCTTCCATTGAATCAATTTTACCAGTTGTAGATGAATTTGTAATTGCACCGGGTAATTGCGATGCCGACGACCGTATACTACAGGAAATTCAAAAAAGTATAATCTGATAAAATAAAAATTATTCATACAGAGTGGGATATTGAAAAATATGCGGAAGGAAGCGAGTATGCACACCGGAAAGATATAGCCAAAAAATATTGTAAGGGAGACTGGCTTTTTTATTTGCAAAGCGACGAGGTAATTCATGAAAAATACCTGCCGGTGATAAAAAAAACGTGCATAGAACTTTTGAATAATAAGAAGGCGGAAGGGTTGCTGTTTAACTATAAGCATTTCCGGGATGATTATTCACATTACATGGTTTCTCATGCCTGGTATCCCAAGGAAATCAGAATGATCCGTAATAATCCGGAAGTTCACCTGTTTGCGCAAAATTTATCAAAATCTCCATACATTAATTTCACCATCCATTGCAGGGTTCTTTTATTGGTTCCAAATAATGCACGTAGTGCAATGTTAATCATGATCCGGCGCATGTCGCACAAAGCCACAGAGGACACAAAGCATTTTCCTTTGCGCTTCGTGGGAAAAACTGTTACGTCAAAACAAACTTAACTTAACAGTGGTAAGTATTTTATTTTTCCATTTTTTGTACATTTTCCCCTGCACTGTTTTATTTTCCAGGTGATCATTAGTAGCAAATGATATCACTTCGATTTCTTTATCATCCATTATTTGTAAGATTTTTTTATCCCGCGGGCTACGCTAAGAATGTCATTGTTAAAGAACGCGAAGTATTCAAATTTAGCAAGCGCAATTCCCTGGTTCATACAATGCGGGTAAGAATAATTTCAGTCATTTGTTATTAATATATCAGGTTTTTCTTTAAAAAATTCCCGGCTTCCATCAGTGGAATTATTATCTATTACTATAAGCTCAAATGGCAGTGATGTATTTTTTTTTAGTGTTTCATAAAACAATTTATTCATGTCCAGCTGGTTATGAACAGATGTTAGGATACTAATCATCTAATGAATGAAATTGAATAAATTATTAATCTTTACAGGCAACAAAAGTACACTAGCTTATTTTTTCAATATAACGCTGTCTTAGGAGGTTAACGAGTAGAGAGTTTGAATTCATAGAGGGCCATTAATAATTAAATAACTTGCGTTGCATTAAAGTATTGATAATTTATAAACCTTGAGAATGAATTTGATGGACCAGGTTAAACTTTCAGACCAGCGAGATTTTAAAACGCTTTCCCGTTCAATTTCTTTAGTTGAAAACGAGGTAGTGGGGTATGAAGATCTATTAATGCAATTAAAACCTTCATCGGCAAAAATCATCGGGATAACAGGGGCGCCCGGCGCAGGTAAAAGCTCTTTGGCGGATGTGCTGATAGGTGAAATGATACGCGATGAAAAAAGAGTTGCCGTAATTTGTGTAGACCCCTCTTCCCCATTTAACCGGGGCGCATTGCTTGGTGACAGGATACGAATGAGTGAATGGTACCTTAACCCAAATGTTTTTATTCGTTCACTGGCAAATAAAGGCTCTCTTGGGGGATTGCATCCTAAAATTATAGAGATCACCGACCTGGTAAAAAGCGCCGGCTTTGATTATGTAATTGTTGAAACAGTAGGTGTTGGGCAGAGTGAAGTGGATATAGCCGCTCTTGCTGATATTACTATTGTGATGCTGGTGCCCGAAGGTGGGGATGTCATTCAAACCATGAAGGCAGGGCTAATGGAGGTGGCCGATATTTTTGTAATAAATAAATACGACAGGCCTGGTGCAGATAATTATTATAATAGCCTGAAACAAATGCTGGCGCCGGTTTTTAGCAGGTCTCAAAAAGAAATCCCTGTTTTGAAAACGATTGCTTCTAAGAAAGAAGGGGTGCCCGGACTTTACACAATAATTACCCGGTGGGAATTCGAAACAGGGTCATCAAAAAGGATTGAACTGTTAACCGAAAAAGTATGGTCAATTATTCAAAGCAAAAAGATGAAAAGGATTGATAAAGTAGAATTGAAAAGCAAATTGGCAATTGCTTCAACAAAAGCAGGTTTTAATATGTACCACTTTGCCGAAAAATATTTGTGATCCAGGGATCGTCCATGTTGCCTGATTTGGCCGCCCCAGGTATTGTAACCTCTTTATTTATCTACGAATAATTAGTATTTAACAACTTTTTCAATTTCACCAGGATGGGTAAATTTAAACCCTTTGAATGTTTTCAACCCATATCCAAATATCCTGTCCATTGACGAGTGAGCGAATAAAATAATTCCCGCGAGTTTCAGTATTTTCATTCTGTTGATATGCACCAAGGCCATATATAGCTAAGGCCACAGCTTTGTGATGGAAAATGTTATAAGCAACTGCACCGGCATTGTTCACAAAAACATAACCCATCATACTCACGTCCGGAGTTAATAATAACAACGCGAACCACCACCATGCAAAAGATAATTTACTGAAAGAATAAATGGCGGTAAGAAACATGGCAAGCTCTTCTGGCTGAATGAGTTTTTCATATCGTTGGGGTTATTTTAAAGGAGAAATAAACGGGGTAGAATATCAACGGTTACCTTTCCACCATTTATATCCTATCACCCCGATAAGAGCATAGGGGACCAGCATTAAATAAATAATTCCTGAATTAAATCCCCGCGCGGGCTTATCGCCCATTTGCTGAACAGTTTTCGAACAAATAGAACATTGCGCTTTGCATGGCCCAACATAGGCTGCTAAAAAAAGAATGGAAAATGTGAATATGAGTAACAGCTTTTTCATAATAATGCTCACAAAGTTATGTTCAAAATCCTTACAAAATGCATTAACTTTCTTATAATACATGGAGCCTCATGACTCGTTCAGGGAAAGATTTTTACGGTAAGCAGGACTGCTTCCGTGGAATTTTCTGCGAATAGCCTCTTTTGCAGGTTATATGCTGCCGATATTGAAAATGCCAATAAAAAAGCAGCCGGACTATTCCTGTTAAAGCGGTAATAGACGAAGGTTGTTGGTCAACCATAAAAAAAACCCCTCATTTTTAAATAAGGGATTAATATTTATTTTCCGGTTTTAGAAATCCTGTTCAGTATCGTTGCACATGTACCGGGTTTAACCCGGGATCACCCAATCAACATTGTTATACATCTGCCAGCTGCATGGATTTTTGTTGCTTCTTCCTGTCATCTTCGTTTAATATTACCTTCCTCATACGAATGTGCTTGGGAGTTATCTCAATGCACTCATCCTGTTGAATATACTCCATGCATTCTTCCAATGTCATCATGATCTTAGGTGCTGCACGTGATGCATCATCACTACCGCTTGCACGGTGATTCGTAAGTTTTTTAGGTTCGGTAGCATTCACTACAAGATCTCCCGGCTTAATATGTTCAGCAATTATCTGCCCGGCGTAAACTTCTTCATTGGGATCAATAAAGAATCTTCCCCTGTCCTGCAATTTATCAATTGAATAGGCAGTTGTTCTCTCTGTATTCTTGGAAACCAAAACCCCGTTATTTCTTCCCGGTATAGGCCCTTTCCATGGCTTGTATTCTAAAAACCGGTGAGCCATTACAGCTTCACCTGCAGTATTGGTAAGCATATTTGATCGAAGCCCTATCAGCCCTCTTGATGGTATTTCAAATTCGAGATGCTGCATTTCGCCCTTGGTTTCCATTATCAGCATTTCGCCTTTTCGCTGAGTAACAAGATCAATAACCTTTCCGCTAAATTCCGCAGGCACATCAACCACAAGGTTTTCATAAGGTTCACATTTTTTACCATTGATCTCTTTGGTAATCACCTGTGGTTGCCCGATCGTCATTTCAAAACCTTCACGACGCATGGTTTCAACTAAAATACTTAAGTGCAAAATACCGCGGCCATATACCATGAAGCTATCCGCGCTATCCGTATCCGAAACTCTAAGGGCAAGATTTTTTTCGAGTTCTTTTTCCAACCGGTCTTTTAAATGTCTTGAAGTAACAAATTTTCCGTCTTTTCCAAAAAAGGGCGAGTTATTAATGCTGAACTGCATGTTCATCGTTGGTTCATCCACACTTGTAACAGGTAACGCTTCAGGGTTCTCAAAGTCCGCGATCGTTTCACCGATGTTAAAACCTTCGATACCGACTACTGCGCAAATATCTCCCGCGCTTACTTCGGCAACTTTCTTTTTCCCAAGGCCTTCGAAAATATACAATTCTTTTACCCTGCTTTTGACAACTTTGCCATCCAGTTTCATTAATGAGATTGGCTGATTGTCTTTTATCGTTCCCCTGGCAATTTTGCCTACAGCTATCCTTCCTAAAAAAGACGAATAATCCAGTGAAGTGATCTGTAACTGGAGATTACCTTCGGATACTTTTGGTGCAGGAACTTTCTCCAGTATTGTATCCAGCAAAGGAAATATATTATCGGTTTCTGTAAGTGATGTATTCATCCAGCCATGTTTGCTTGAGCCATAGATGGTAGGAAAATCGAGTTGCTCTTCTGTTGCATCGAGATTAAAGAACAATTCAAACACTGCATCATGCACCTCGTCTGGCCGGCAATTTGGTTTATCAACCTTATTGATTACAACAATCGGATGAAGATTTAATTGCAATGCCTTTTGCAAAACAAAACGTGTTTGCGGCATGGGCCCTTCAAATGCATCCACGAGTAATACGACCCCATCTGCCATTTTTAAAACTCTTTCAACCTCACCCCCAAAATCCGCGTGACCAGGAGTATCAATTACATTGATTTTTACATCCTTATACATTACCGAAATATTCTTACTGAAAATGGTAATTCCCCGTTCTCTTTCGAGATCGTTACTGTCCATGATCAGTTCGCCGGTTTCCTGGTTATCCCTGAAAATGTTGGTACTGTGTAATATTTTATCAACCAGGGTTGTTTTACCATGATCAACGTGAGCTATTATTGCGATATTCCTGATTTCCATATTAATATTTACTCCTGTGGCCTTGAATTAAATTTAAGTTTGCAAAGGTACGTTAATTCAACGTGCAATCAACCATTGGTATAAAACGTAAAAGTTAAAAGGTTAAGTATAAGACTGTCAAAATAGCAAATATGATTTTGGAAGGTAATTTGATATGATTTGTAAAAAACAGCAATGAAAAGAAAACTTCTTCCCGATTTAAAAAGTTGCATCATCCTGGATGTCATTGGTTGTTTAAGTTATATCATTCCTCCCTTTGGCCCCATATGGGCAGTAATATCAGGCATTATTTTTTATTTTATGTTTGGTAAAAAGTTTGGCGTATTTGGTGGTATTTTTTCTTTTTTAGAAGAATTAGTGCCGGGCGTAGATATAATACCAACTTTTACCATTGCGTGGTTCCTGAGAAAACATGAAATTGATAAAATGTCAAAAGCGACGGATGATAACGGTGGATTATTTAAGCTCGGATAAAAAGAGAAGATGCTGCAATAAAAATAAGTAGTTTTAAAAACTTAATTTATTGCAATGAAAGAGTGCTCCTTTTTTTTATTTTTTATTTCCTTCCTTCATATTTCCTTTGCGCAGGATAGTGTAATGCTCAGCGATATACCACCTGCAGAAAAAATTATCAGCCTGCGTTTTACAAAAGCTAAAGAGGATTCTCTTCTGGGCCTTGTAAAAGACAGAAGCAAAGAGTATGATAAAATGCATCGTTTTTCTCTTGATAATTCCATTCCTATGTCGATGATGCAGAGTCCGCTATTACCGTATATGGATTTGAATAAAAAACAATTACCGGTAAAATTCATTATCCCGGAAAATGTAATTATGCCCGCAAATAAAAATGATCTTGCATTTTATTCCATCCTCCAACTTGCATCATTAATTAAAAATAAAAAGATCTCTTCTGTTGAGCTTACGAAATTTTTTATTGACCGGCTAAAAAAATATGGAGATACTCTCCAGTGTGTTATTTCATATACAGGCGATATAGCGATGCTGCAGGCAGCACGTGCTGATAAAGAAATTGCAGCCGGCAAATACCGTGGCCCTCTTCATGGCATTCCGTATGGGTTGAAAGATTTATTTGCGGTGCGAGGTACAAAAACCACCTGGGGGGCCGAACCTTACAAAGACCAGGTAATTGATAATGACAGTTATGTATTTAGTAAGCTCACGGAGGCGGGTGCCGTATTGATCGCAAAATTAACTTTGGGCGCCCTTGCCATGGATGATTACTGGTTTGGTGGCCGCACAAAAAATCCATGGAGGATGCTGGAGGGTTCCAGTGGTTCCTCTGCGGGTTCAGCAGCAGCAACAGTTGCAGGGCTTGTTCCATTTGCCATTGGTACAGAAACCTATGGGTCTATAATTTCTCCGTCAACCGTTTGCGGGGCTACAGGTTTGCGCCCCACATTTGGCTCAATAAGCAGGAGCGGGGCCATGACACTTTGCTGGAGCCTTGATAAAGCGGGCCCGATATGCAGGAGTGCTGAAGATGCAGCGATCGTATTTAATTATTTACATGGTACCGATGGTAAAGATGCCGCTGCGGTAAACATGCCGTTTAATTATACAGGCAAAGCAGACCTGTCAAAAATGAAAATAGCTTACGCAAAAAATTATTTTGGGAAAAAGGATACATTGGGAAATGAAAATGCTGTGCTGGAGGTTTTTAAGAGTGCAGGTGCACAACTGATCCCGATTGATTTCCCTGATTCCGGGTTGTATAATTTTGATATGATTGGAATTATAATAGGTTCTGAAAGTGCAGCCGCTTTTGATGGGTTTACAAGAACCGGGCTTGATGATAAAATGACCCGGCAGGGAACGGGGGAATGGCCCAATTACTTCAGGGCATCAAGATTTATACCTGCCGTGGAATATGTAAATGCAAACCGGCATCGGTATTTACTGATGCAAAAAGTAAATGAGGTAACTGATAAATATGATGTGATCATTTGCCCCACGTGGGTCGGCAACCAGGCTGCAATTACCAATTTAACAGGAAATCCTGCTGTAAGTATTCCTACCGGTTTTGATAAAAATAATGGCCCTACAAGTATAACTCTTGTGGGAAAGTTATATGATGAAGCAACGCTTCTCGCCATCGCAAAAATTTACCAGGAAGCGACACAATGGAATAAAATGCATCCTGAATTTTTTAAATAAAAGAAATAATGCATCCTGATTTGATTTATAAAAATCTCCAAAAACCAGGAAGGTTTTTTAGGAGAGATTTTTTAATAGGAGAACTCAAAAAACATTCCTGGTTTGATTAAAATCCCCAGACCACAAATATTTGTTGAGGCGATTATCGAATTATAGAAACTTAAAAACCTTGGTTGGTTTAGATATTACCTTAGGTTTGTTGAATAAGAGAATTATAAATAGAAATGAATTTTCCAAATTCTAAACAAGAAAAAACTTGCATAAGATGAATAAAACAATACTTTCAGTTTTGCTTCTTTTTATTTTGCAATCTGCATTTACCCAAACAAAAGAAATTACCGGCTTCTATGAAAAGAATATTGAGCGCCAACTAAACCTTGAATCTACGTTTGACAAAAACTTAAGCAAACAAAATATTGGTGAAAATATTAAAAGGCTTTCTGCAAAACCCCACAACATCGGTTCTCCCGGTAGTAAAGAAAATGCCGATTATATTTTAAGCCAGTTTGAAAAATCGGGGTGGGATGCAAAAATTGAAACCTTTCATGTGCTGTTTCCTACACCAAAAACGAGATTGCTGGAAATGACATTTCCTAATTCTTACAAAGCATTATTAAAAGAGCCCGCATTAAAAGAAGATTCAACATCGGGCCAGGAAAGCCAGTTGCCTACTTACAATGCATGGAGTGCAGATGGTGATGTTACTGCGGAACTGGTATTTGTAAATTATGGACTGCCGGAAGATTATGAAGTGTTGGCTAAAATGGGGATCACTGTAAAAGGAAAAATTGTAATTGCAAAATACGGGCATAGCTGGCGTGGTATAAAACCCAAAGTTGCACTTGAACATGGCGCCATTGGTTGTATTATTTACAGTGACCCGGCAGATGATGGATATTTCCAGGGAGATGTATATCCAAAAGGAGCCTTCAAAAACGAATATGGGGTGCAACGAGGGTCAGTAATGGATATGGTAATTTACCCGGGCGACCCATTGACGCCAGGAACAGGAGCTACAGAAAATGCAAAACGGCTGGACAGGTTGCAGGCGCCCAATCTTTTAAAAATTCCTGTATTGCCCATAAGTTATCATGATGCCACGCCTTTGCTTGAGGCCCTTGACGGCCCTGTAGCTCCAAACAACTGGCATGGAGGTTTGCCATTTGCTTATCATATTGGCCCTGGTAAAGCCAAAGTTCATTTGAAAGTTGCTTTCAACTGGGATATAGTTCCGTGTTATGATGTGATCGCAAAAATTCAGGGATCAAAATTTCCTGATCAATGGATAATACGAGGCAATCACCAGGATGCGTGGGTAAATGGAGCAGGAGATCCGGTGAGTGCATTGTCTGCAATGCTTGAAGAAGCAAAATCAATCGGATCCATGCTAAGCACTGGCTGGAAACCTGATCGCACCATTGTTTATTGTGTATGGGATGGGGAAGAACCCGGGCTGCTTGGCTCTACTGAATGGCTGGAAGAACACCAACAGGAATTACAGGAAAAAGCAGTGTTGTATATTAATTCAGATGGAAATGAACGTGGATTTTTATACGCTGAAGGTTCTCATGCATTGGAACCATTGATGGATGAAATCGCAAAAAGTGTTATTGATCCGCAAACGAACGTAAGTGTATTTGAACGCAAAAAGGCTAATGCAGCTATATCAGCAAATGGTACAGAAGCAAAGAAAAAGGCATTGGATGAAACAGCAATGAAGTTGGGGGCAATGGGTTCAGGTTCCGATTATTCATCTTTTATTCAACACGCCGGTATTCCCGCATTAACACTGGGATATGGCGGAGAGGGCAATGGCGGTGAATATCATTCTATTTATGATTCTTATTATGATTACTCGAAATTCAAAGACCCTGGTTTTCAATATGGAGTTACGCTGGCACAAACTGCCGGCCATGCCGTTTTAAGAATGGCGAATGCCGATGCATTGCCTTTTGATTTTACGCATTTGTACAATACGGTAAATGATTATGCAAATGACCTTATAAGCCTTTTGCAAAAAACAAGAGAATCTACCAATGTGGAAAACCAGGTTATTACATCCGGGGGTTATAATCTGGGTGAAGATCCAACCAAAAAATATATGGTTCCTGTAGCAAAATCTGAAGTGCCTTATCTGGATTTTTCACCATTGCAAAATGCATTGGAAGGTTTGAAAAAAAGTGCAGACAGTCTGCAAATTATTTTTCAAACCAGGATAAAGGCCAATAGTGTAAGCGCTGCTTTTAATCAATCACTTTACCGGGCCGAACAGCAATTGCTTAATGAAACAGGTTTACCACGAAGGGCGTGGTACAAACATACATTATACGCGCCCGGTTTTTATACAGGCTATGGTGTAAAAACAATGCCCGGAATCCGCGAAGCCATTGAACAACGAAACTGGAAAGAAGCACAGGAACAAATTGAAGCAGATGCAAAAGCTATAAAGAGGCTGGCAGATTATCTTAATAATATACCTAACTAACTTTCAGTCCTGAAAGGGCGCAATATACCAGCGCACGGGTTACGCCCTTCGCTAAGGTTATGTTATAATATCCCAACTGACAAGCCATCAAGGGGCGACATATATCAGCGTATTGGCAACCCCTTCGCTGTAAGCAGATGAAAAACTTCTTCAAGTATGTGAATGGGCGAGTTGTCAATTGGAGAATGTAATTTTCACGAAGGATGGTTGTCGCCATAAAATGATTTTTACAACTTTACAAAATTCACTGTTGTGAATTCAAGGGAAGAGAATTAACCATTTAACCATTACACCCATTCAAATATTTTCTTCACTTTTCTTTTAACCTTTCAGTTGTAAATTGCATACCCTTATGCGTTTTCAACTCAACTCATCCTATAAGCCGGCAGGCGATCAGCCGCAGGCCATTGAACAACTAACACGTGGGATCCTCGAAGGAGAAAAATACCAGACGCTGTTAGGGGTTACCGGTAGTGGTAAAACATTTACCATGGCCAATGTAATTCAAAATGTACAAAAGCCTACCCTGGTCCTTACACATAATAAAACCCTGGTTGCGCAGTTGTATGGCGAGTTCAGGCAGTTTTTCCCGGATAATTCTGTTGGATATTTTGTTTCTTATTACGATTACTATCAGCCGGAGGCATACATGCCCGTAAGCGATACATACATTGAAAAAGACCTGAGTATAAATGAAGAGCTGGACAAATTACGATTACAGGCAACCTCTCAATTGCTCACCGGCCGCAGAGATATTATTATAGTTGCCAGTGTGAGCTGTATTTATGGCATTGGGAACCCGAAAGATTTTGCAGAAGGTGTTGTGCGGATCAAAGAAGGCCAGGTGATAAGCAGGCAGGGATTTCTTCACTCACTTGTCAATGGTTTGTATTCAAGAACCCAGGGTGATTTTGCAAGAGGGACTTTTCGTGTAAAAGGTGATACCGTTGATATCAACCTGCCTTACATGGATAATGGTTACCGCATTACTTTTTTTGGCGATGAAATCGAAAGCATTGAAACGCTTGAACTAAGCACCGGCAAAAGAATTATGAAAGTGGATAATGCTGCAATCTTCCCGGCGAATTTATACATAGCGCCAAAAGATAAATTACAGCTTATCCTTTCTGAAATACAGGACGAAGCTGCAAGGCAAACCGAATATTTTAAAAGTTCAGGCAAGTATATTGAAGCGCAAAGAATATCCGAACGTGTGAACTATGATGTTGAAATGATCCGTGAGCTTGGGTATTGCAACGGGGTAGAAAATTATTCGAGATTTTTTGACAGGAGAGAACCGGGCACAAGGCCTTTCTGCCTGCTTGATTACTTCCCCAATGATTTTTTATGTGTGATAGATGAAAGCCACCAAACCGTTCCCCAGGTGAGTGGCATGTACGGAGGTGATCGCTCGAGAAAATTAATTTTAGTTGATTATGGTTTTCGTCTACCCTCAGCGTTAGACAATCGCCCGCTCAATTTTAATGAGTTTGAAAGTATGCTCAGTCAGACTATTTATGTAAGCGCCACGCCGGGAGATTACGAATTGGAAAAAACGGGAGGCATACTCGTAGAGCAGGTCGTAAGGCCCACAGGATTGCTGGATCCACCGATTGAGATACGGCCTTCAGTAAATCAGATTGACGACCTGCTTGATGAAATTGATAAGAGAGTTACGAAAGGGGATCGTGTGCTGGTAACAACATTGACCAAGCGAATGGCAGAGGAGATGGATAAATATTTACATCGTATCAATATCAAATCAAAATACATACACAGCGAGGTTCATACATTGGACAGGATAGAAATTTTACGCGAGCTGCGTCTCGGAGAAATTGATGTTTTAGTTGGAGTAAACCTTTTACGCGAAGGGCTTGACCTTCCCGAGGTTTCACTGGTTGCCATTTTAGACGCAGATAAAGAAGGTTTTTTGCGCAATGAAAGATCACTTACACAAACCGCGGGCAGAGCTGCACGTAATATAGAAGGTCTCGTCATTTTCTATGCTGATAAAATTACCGAGAGCATGCAAAAAACAATTGATGAAACAACCAGGCGAAGGGAGAAACAAATTGAATATAATATTGAGCATAACATAACTCCTACAACCATTAAAAAATCTATTGAACAGATCATGAGCCAGACTTCTGTTCTGGATATAAAAGGAACCACGGCATCTCCTTATACCGTTGACGACATTAACACAATTGCAGCAGAAGACCAGGTTGAATATAAAACAATTCCTCAATTGGAAAAAGCTGTTAGTCAAATTAAACGTATGATGGAAAAAGCAGCCCGTGACCTTGATTTTATGGAAGCGGCAAGGTTGCGTGATGAGATGTTCAGGATGCAGAAGGAGTTGGGAGAGATGAAACAATAAAATCAAATGTGACTGATTTTGTTTTTCCAATATCAGCAGCATGATGTAAATATGCTGTAGGTAGCCGGAATTATTAGCCATATTTTTTTAAGCGGAGTTTGCTTACAGACTATTCCAGTTCTTCGATGGTAATTCCTTTATCTGGGCCATCTTCCAATGCAGAATATCGGACGTCAAGTTCTTGTGTAAATTGTTTGTCTTTCCATCAGTTATTAGTTTGTTCAATTTCATTTTCAAGCAAATTATAAATAGCATTAACTTTCTTATCATCCGCAACACGGATATAATCATATTGCTTATGAGGTATTGCTGCATTCTTCATAGATAAAATTTGCAAAAAACATTTAACGTGCAATTTTTAACAAAATAAAAGCCCTGGAAGAATTTGAATATTCAGGCAGTTTTTGGTTGCTCATTTTACCGAACGTCTTTAAAAAGCCCCCGGTGACCTTGACTTTGTGGAAGCGCCTAAGTTGCGCGATGAGATGTGCAGGATGCAGATGGATTTGGCAGAGATAAGGGAAAATAGCGATTAATAAAGCGGAAAGATCAGTGTCAAAACAAAGAGAGTTATACATTCAAGCTTTGTTAGTGTATTATTGTGAGATGAAAAGAGTAATAGAAAAGTATAAGAGATTCATATTTGTATATGTAATCATTAACTGTTTTGCACTCTTTACCAATATCTTTTCAATTAAAGGATACGTTGGAGAAGGAGTTTATCTGTTCTCAGCTTTTGATGATAACTCAAAAATATCAAATACGATATGGCCCTTTGTAGGTTTTATTCAAGATCATGATCAGTCCGGTACGTATGGTGTTGAGTTCTTAGAATTTAGAGCATGTTCATTTTTAATATAGGTGGTATTGTTAACAGTAATGTTAATAATCAACCACCCAAGAAAAACCCCAAATCCAAACTATGGATTGGGTTAATCTATGGTCTTATAGTTTTACTATTAAAACTATTAATTACTTCTGGTATTATTTTTATAATCCAGTTTTAAAAGACTTAGAAATGGCATCCCATAAAGCTTATGCAGGAAAAAAAGCAATATATTTTTCAAAAAGATACTGTCTGTTATAAGTGTCAAGGTTGATAAAGCGCTTTACCAACCTTGAGTATGGAAAATGAAATCAATATTACTAAAAAACTGGTCGGCTTGTGCTCACCCTCTTAAAAATGCCGGTTTCGCTTTCACCATCTTCTTATACACCGGGCAACTTTCAAAATGTGCTCCCGGTAAATAACCTGTGCTCATCAAAAATTCATTCACGATCTCACCACCCGTAAACCTGAAAGTAGTTTTAAAAAGCCTGATCCATTCTTCTTTTGTTTTTGGATGATGATGATCCAGCCATTTTTTAAATGATCCAAATTCTTTTTGAATTTGCAAGACTGTTTTCGCATTTTCAATCGCGGCGTTTATTTTAAGGCGGTTACGGATGATTCCTGCATCGTTCATCAGGCGCTCAAAATCTTTCTCTTTAAAAGCGGCTACTTTTCTAATATTAAAATTATTATAAGCCTTTTTAAAATTTTGCTGTTTATTCAGGATGGTGCTCCAGCTCAAACCCGCCTGGTTAATTTCCAGTATGAGCCGTTCAAAAAGCTCGTCATCATTTTCTATGGGGAATCCATACGCAGTATCATGATAAACACGATGTATATTGGTTTTATCCATAAAGCTCACTACGTCACAGTAAGAGGAAAGTTTGTCCATTGATATATTTTAATTGATGAAGAAACAGATTTATAAAAGATATTTGTTGTGAGCCGGATTCTAAAATTAAAAAATTTATGAAGATGCTTGTATCTTTAATTATGTAACACAAAATATATCTTTAAAAAATTATCCCCTGGAATTGAAATGACAGAAAAATTTGATTGTAGCAAAAATTACGTTTTAGAAGATGATCGCGTATTGCTTCGGCCCTTGCAGGAAGACGATAACATTCATTTACTGCCTTTCGCATTGCACGAGCCTGAGCTGTGGAAGTACTCACTGATAAGCGCCGCCGGTGAGGAAGGACTGCAGAATTATATGGAGATAACTTTCAAAGCAAGGGAGGAAGGTAAAGAATACCCATTTATAGTTTTTGATAAGCATGCCAAAGAATACGCCGGCTGCACAAGATTTTATGATATTCAAACTGACATGCAAACATTGCAATTGGGCTACACATGGTATGGAAAAAAATTCCAGGGAACTGGTTTAAACAAGCATTGTAAATACCTGCTGTTGTCCTTTGCGTTTGAGCGCATCGGTATGGAAAGGTTTGAGCTAAGGGCTGATAATAGTAATGCAGGAAGCATTGCCGCAATGAAATCCATAGGATGTAAGGTGGATGGTATTCTGCGGAGCAATATGCCAAAACGGGAAGGTGGAAGAAGAGACAGTATCGTGTTAAGTATTCTAAAAGATGAATGGTTCGGAGAAGTAAAAGAAAGCCTTGGAAGAAGATTGACCTGAGTTTGATTTTAATCTTTTCATTGCAGGCATATTTTAGATCATCATTACTTTTTTATAAATAGAAACGGTGCACCGAAATACACCGTTCCTGTTTTTTAAATCAATTGCAAACCGGCAGAGGAGATGGGAACGATGTGGAAAAAGTATTGTTTTTCCAGCAATTATTGGTTCCGCTTCCATCCCATAAGAGATCTACGCCCGGCAAAGGAATTCCTGCAGGAGGAGCCCCGCCATTACCTGCAAGCAGGTTGTTGATAATTTTTGCACCATCAGGGTTAGGTTCTATATCTCCAAATGCCCCGGGAGGAAGATTTGGATCCAATGCTCCCAGGATAAGGGTACTTACTGTGGCAATTCCTGTAAAATTATTATTACTAACCTTATTATTTTTGATCGTAACATTATCTACACCCACCAAAAGTATTCCTGAACCACTTGGCACAAATGCTTCGAAACCGTCTTCGGGATCTGCAAAATTTACATGATTGTTCTTCTCAATATTATTTTCTGTCACTAAAATATTTGAAGAAACTTTAATGGTAAGGCCGGGTAAAAGTACAATGAGTATGCCCGATACATTATCATAAGAATGATTTCTTAACACTGCTACATTGGAGCAATTTTCAATTTCGAGCCCGTTAACGTTTCCAAAAGCCTCGTTATATTGGACTGCAACACTATCTGACTGCCCGACATAAATTCCGGTATCGGCACTGCCGGTGGCTGAGCAATATTCTATAACCCCGTGGCTACAACGTACCGGGAAAAGCCCGTATTCTGCATTGTTAATAACCGTTACATGTGACAGTAAAAAATTATCTACACGAACAAGAAAAACCCCGTTCTCTTTGAAATTTTGGACTGTGACATTTTTTAAGACAAACCCGTCGCCGGCATCCTGCACCGTTATTCCATTTTCCTCGTCGCCGGGATTATCAATAATTACTTTTCCGAATGCAAAACATGAGGAACCAATCAGGTGAATCCCCG
>JBDTZL010000183.1:0-2614 GCA_040005125.1 Ginsengibacter sp. | reverse complement strand
CAAATCAAAATAATATTAGTAACTAGTAAAATATTCTTCATTCAAAATAAATTTTAACCAGGGCAAGTTAGAAAAAACGAACCCTTTACATCAATAAACATGGCTGATTTAGGAAACAGTTAACAGGGGGAGATGGGGGCAAACGGGGGCATTATGCAGAGACGATCAACCCGCTTCGTACCTTCGTAAAGCTCATATTCCAGTAACCGGCAATCGATCTTACTCGTGTAAAATTCAATTTTACGTTTTGGCCTCAGCCCGATTTTTTTGGCAAGATCAGGATTACCGGTGAAAATATAACCAGTGTATCCCTTGCATTTCTTTTTCATAAAATCGCCCATTTTCGCATATGTCTCCTCTAATTCATTTTTATCACCCAATCGTTCTCCATATTCAGGATTAAAATATATAATACCGGTTTTGCCTTCCGGAATCTCAGTTTCTTCAAAATCGCATACTTTAAATTCAATCAGGTCTTCAACTCCTGCAACTCCCGCATTTATCCTGGAAATGTTGATAGCATCCTGGCTTATATCGGTTGCTATTATTCTCATACGAGGCAAATCAACAACTTGTTCCAGCAACTTCTTTTTCTCATTTTCATAGTATATTTCATCAAAACCCAGGATATGTTTAAAGCCAAAATTATCTCGGAACAGTCCGGGCCTCCTGTTGGTTGCGAGCAATGCAGCTTCAATTGCTATGGTCGATGAGCCGCACATAGGATTAATAAAAACCGACCGGCGATCCCAGGTGCCTGCAATTAAAGTAGCTGATACCAGGGCTTCCAGCATGGGGGCTTTGCCTGGAATTTTACGATAACCGTGCTTTGCCAGGGTTTCCCCGGAGGTATCAATGAAGATTTCCGCCACTTCATCTCTCCAGAATAAATGAATTACAGTACTTTGTAACCGGGGCCCTGAATCTGGCCTTTGGTTCGTTTTCTCCCTGAAACGATCTACAATGGCATCCTTTAATTTTACATTTGCAAATAAAGAATTATTTATAGTAGGATGATCTACAGTACCCGTAACCGAAAAATACCCGTCCCTTACAAAAATAGCCTCCCATTCAATTTTGGATGCTTCTTCATACAATTGCCCGGGACTATTGCAGGGAAAAGACTGCAAAGAAAACAAGACCTGGCTGGCACAGCGCAAATTTAAGTTCAAACGGATGCAGTCATTTAAAGTTCCTGTTAATTCAATCCCGGTTGAAAAAGTCCTTATTATCTCAAATCCAAGCTCTTCAGTTTCCTGCCGGAGAAAGGGCGACAGGCGTTTGTTACAAGTGATAATGATACGGCCCGGCTGTTTGAAATATGGCATAGTGGCAAACTTAAATATAAAAAAGGAAGAAAATCCGGGCTGTATACAATATGTATTCATGGTTTGGCGTTAAGTTGATTCTTCAGTGAATAACTCCAGGTAAATCATACAGGGAATTTTTCTGTTGGATTTGTAAGGTAATAATTGCAAAAAGAGTAACCCATTCCAGCTTTATAGAGTAATTAATTTAAGAAATATTGTAAAGAGGTAATGAAAAATTAAAGTGGGTATATTTGGAAATTAGGTTTTAAAATATTACGTTTGCAACTGTATTAAAAACATTTAGTACAAAAATAAACCCCTACAAACTCCAAAATACTATAGAATTACCATGCTAATCCTTAAAATGAGTACTCCGGTTACCTAGGTTACCAATACCTTCATTATATTCGTATTCCAATTCTATAGATTTACCAGTACTGATTTCCAGAATTTCCTCGCTTATTTCTATTTTGTTTTGAATTAATTTTAAACAATTACCGATGATTTCACAAATTATACGTATTTTTTTATACGTTCTTATTGTTATTCAAATTGGGCTTTCAAATATGTCCTGCATTAGCTCCAGGAAAACCGTTTACTTTTATGATGTGAAGGATACTACATTTTTACAACCAGATCCCCAGGTTCAAACACCCATACATGAAAATGATATATTAAGTATTTCTATAAGTAGTCTTAATGAAACGGCGTCAGCCATATTTAATAAGCCCAACGAGAATGTAAGAAAGGCGGCAACAGCTACCGGGAGCTTCACAGAATCTTCAGGATATCTGGTAAATACTGACGGCTATATCCAATTACCCATTCTTGGAAATATTAAAGCAGCAGGCCTCACCAAAAGTCAATTAAAGGAGAATATTACAAATACCATCTTGTCAAAAAAGTTGCTGATAGACCCGATAGTGGATATCCGTTATCTTAATTTTGAAGTGACCGTAATTGGTGAGGTTGCCCATCCGACCGTTATAACTGTGCCGAGTGAAAAAATATCACTCATTAAAGCCATAGGATTGGCCGGGGATCTTACTATTTATGGCAAAAGAGAAAATGTGTTATTAATAAGGGAAGAAGATGGAAAAAGGAAAACCAGGCATATTAACCTGAATTCCCCCAATTTCTTCAATTCACCCTATTATTATTTACATCCAAATGATGTGGTATATGTAGAACCCAATAAGGCTAAGGTTGCAACCGCCGGCAGAACGCAACAATTGCTGCCTATTATTTTGAGTAGTTTATCAATAGTTGTAATCGTGCTGGACAGGGTAATAAAATAATTTAGA
>JBDTZL010000017.1:0-2616 GCA_040005125.1 Ginsengibacter sp. | reverse complement strand
GCAATATTAAATATCAAATTACCGTTGTTGGATGGTTATATTGACGCAAGAAGGAAAGTGGCCGATTATTATGACAAGGCTTTTGCAGGCCATGATAAGATTACAACACCTTATCGTGCCGGTTATTGTAAGCATGTGTTTCATCAATACACGCTTATTCTCGAAAATATAGAGAATCCCACCAGTTACCGGGAAAGGCTCACAAAGTTTTTAGCTGAAAATAACATTCCTTCGATGTTATATTATCCGGTTCCTGCACACAGGCAAAAAATGTTTGCTGCATTTGGAGGCAGTGATTGGATTCTTGAAAAAACTGACTGGCTTACAGAAAGGGTAATTTCACTACCGATACATACAGAAATGGATGAAGAACAACAACATTTTATAACGGAAAAAGTGTTAGAATTCGTAAATAATAAATAAAGTAAAATGAAAATCGCAGTAATTGGAACAGGCTATGTAGGATTGGTGTCGGGTACGTGTTTCGCAGAAACAGGTAATATTGTAACCTGTGTGGATATTGATGAACAAAAAGTGAAAAAATTATCCTCCGGGAAAGTGACGATATATGAGCCCGGCCTTGAAAAATTTTTTGTACGCAACGAAAAAGAAGGAAGGTTAAAATTTACTACATCCCTGGAAGAAGGAATACATGAGGCACGCATTATTATTCTCGCATTGCCCACACCTCCCAATGAGGATGGCAGTGCCGATCTAAAATATGTGTTGAATGTTGCAGAAAACATCGGAAAACTTTTAAAGGAGGATGATTATCAAATAATTATTAACAAGAGTACAGTCCCTGTAGGCACAGCGGAAAAGGTTCGCCAAAAGATTCTGCATAGTTTACATGAAAGAAAAATTGAAAACCCCGGCGAATTATTTGATGTAGTCAGCAACCCTGAATTCCTGCGTGAAGGAGTTGCTGTTGAAGATTTTATGAAACCCAATCGTGTTGTTATTGGTACTTCATCTGAAAAAGCAAAGAAATCATTGGGAGAATTGTATGCCCCGTTTGTTCGCCAGGGGAATCCTGTTATTTACATGGACGAAAAATCTGCTGAACTTACCAAATATGCCGCAAACGCATTTCTGGCTACAAAAATTTCTTTTATGAATGAGATTGCCCAGTTGTGTGAAAGATTTGGAGCCGACGTGGATATGATCAGGAAAGGGATGGGTAGTGACGACAGGATCGGTAAGAGATTTTTATTTTCCGGAATTGGTTATGGAGGCAGTTGTTTTCCGAAGGATGTAAAAGCTTTATCGAAATCTGCACAGCTGGCAGATTACGATTTTAAGATACTGGAAGCAGTGATGGAAGTGAATGAAACCCAGAAAGTTCATCTTTTGCCTAAAGTGCTGACATATTTTAAAAATGATATGGGGGGAAA
The DNA here is from genome assembly GCA_040005125.1 of Ginsengibacter sp. Classification (GTDB taxonomy): domain Bacteria; phylum Bacteroidota; class Bacteroidia; order Chitinophagales; family Chitinophagaceae; genus Ginsengibacter. The sequence continues at coordinate 1,222 of JBDTZL010000017.1, read as the reverse complement.
GAAAATAGCCATATGGGGATTGGCTTTTAAGCCAAATACAGATGACATACGTGAAGCGCCATCATTAAAAATAATCGAAGAGTTAACTGCTAAGGGTGTCACTATTGTTGCTTATGACCCCGAAGCAATGGAGAACGTAAAAAAGGAAATCGCGGATAAAATTACTTATGCCGAAAATCAATACGACGCTCTGGAGGATGCAGATGCATTAATAATCGCAACAGAGTGGAGCGAGTTCAGAACCCCGGATTTTAATAAAATGAAATCGCTTTTAAAGAACCCGGTTATTTTCGACGGCAGAAACCTTTTTGAATTATACCAGATGGAAGAATCTGGCTTTCATTATGAAAGCGTCGGTAGAAGAGTAGCGGTGGCAAATGTGAAAATTAGCTAATTAGCCAATTAGCTAATGTGCCAATGTGGGCAAACAGTGGGTTTAAACATTTGAGAATGTAATTAGTGTAATTCGTTTAATCAGTTTAATTCGTGTAAAAAAATTCGTGTTATAAAGATTTAATTTAAACAGGTGTCAAACAAAAGAATTCTTATTACAGGTGCAGCCGGATTTTTAGGCTCACATCTTTGTGACAGATTTATTAAAGAAGGAATGCACGTAATTGGCATGGATAATCTCATAACCGGTGATTTGAAAAATATTCAGCATCTCTTTAAACTGGAAGAATTTGAATTCTATCATAACGATGTTTCAAAATTTATTCATATTCCCGGCCAACTCGATTACATTTTGCACTTTGCTTCTCCTGCAAGCCCTATCGATTATTTAAAAATTCCTATTCAAACTTTAAAAGTTGGTTCGCTGGGAACACATAACTGCCTTGGGCTCGCACTTTCAAAAAGGGCAAGAATTTTAGTGGCTTCCACCAGTGAAGTATATGGAGATCCACAAGTACATCCTCAAAATGAAGAATATTGGGGCAATGTAAACCCTGTTGGCCCCCGTGGCGTTTACGATGAGGCAAAACGTTTCCAGGAAGCGATTACAATAGCTTATCATACTTTTCATAGGCTGGACACAAGGATAGTAAGGATATTTAATACTTACGGCCCGAGAATGAGGCTCAATGATGGGCGGGCTTTACCAGCTTTTATAGGCCAGGCGCTTCGTGGTGAGGATCTTACTGTTTTTGGCGATGGCAGCCAAACAAGGAGCTTTTGTTATGTTGATGATTTGGTGGAAGGTATCTATCGTCTTTTATTGAGT
>JBDTZL010000222.1:0-8773 GCA_040005125.1 Ginsengibacter sp. | reverse complement strand
ATTTAGTTTATTTCATAAATGGAAGTCATTAGGGATTACAACAAATGCATCAATCGTACATTTTTTACGTTTTACAATCCATTAAAACGAATCCGGAATCTGTTTATAATTATCATCTTTTAGTATGTGTTCCAAATTGCACACGGTTCCTGTCAGAAATTCTGTATGATAATTTTGATTCATTGATAAATATAAAAATTATTTTCTGCAAAATGTTGCTTTAAGGAGACTTTTGGCAGGAAGCCAACAGCAGCCGGGGCATAACGCAGTAACCTTCTTCTCCTCAATAAAAAAATTGTTCAGAAATTATCTTGCCTTCGCTTGCCTTATACACACATATTTCACTGTCCGTTTTGCGGTCTTCTCCTTTCATTTGTATATCTGTATCCCATGAAATGGAGAAATAATCACCCGCCACCACAGGATCGGATATAGTAGTACTATAGAAATTTTCCACCATTGAAATAAACAATTCAGCTTTCTTTTTTATAGCGTCCATCCCCCTGGTTTCTTTTGGAAGTATGCCTTCACGGGGTTCAATACTAATAATGTCCCGGGCAAATAATTCTTCTTTGGCTTCTTCTACTTTGCCTTTGCGGCACATGTCCACTAAAAGCGTGGCTACTTCTTTTGTTGTCATTTTGTAAAATTAAATTGTATGACAAAAGTATAACGTTTTAATTTTGCTGCCCCTGATTTACAGGACTAAATAATTAACTATAAGACACTCGTTGTGGCCCGAAGTTGGCATAGTTATTATAACAAGTAATATGCCTTACCATTTATTATTTCATTAATTTAGTCACATATAAAAATGAAATACTATAAAATCATCTTTTCCGTCATTTGCATGTTGACTTTTTACCAATCAAATGCCCAGGTAAATCCTGACTCATTTAATATGGATTCTCTCCAAAAAGTTTTAAAAGCGCAAAAGGGAGCTGATTATAAGAATGTCATGAAGATAATAAAGGATGCGATGTCACTTTCTAAAAAATCAGGGTTTAAAAAATCAGGGGAAAATACCCACCAGGATACTGATGATTCTACAGACGACATACTGAGTAGCGTAAAAATTCCTAAAATACCCATACCTGGCCTTCCCCAATTACCATTTATTAATTCAGACGACGAAGATGATAACGACTATGCTGAAGATTTGAAACAGCTGAATGCCACTCTAAAAACCAAGGAAAGGCTTGGTGACAAAAAGGGGATGGCTCAAATATATGATTCGATTGCCCGGATCTATTCCAAACAAGGCAAATACAATGAAGCGCTTGATAAACAAATTGCCGCGTTAAAAATATTTCAGCAACAGGGAATGCCAGGCACGGAGCTTCCGGGTTCGTATATGTCTATTGCAGACACTTATATAAACCAGGGTGATAAGCTTTCTGAAGAGGGCAACAATTCAAATGCTGTAAATCAATACACTGAAGCGCTTAAAAATACTTTTTTGGGATTGAAAGGCTGGCAGGACGCCGGAAAAAAAGATGGTGTTGCACAATCTTACTTAAAACTAGGGAGCCTTAGTATTAAATTGAACAATCCTTCAGATGCAAGGCAATATTTAGAAAAAGGCTTACAATTATCCAAAGAAATAAATGATAAGAAGTCGCTCGCGAGTGTGTATAGTAACCTTTCATTTTTAGATAATAAAGAGGGAAATTACAAGCAGGCATATGAATATTACAGGCTCTATACCATCTACAGGGACAGTGTGGACAATGTAGAGATATCAGATAAATTTTCGCAGGCACAGCTGAAACACGACTATGAGATAAAAGAAGCCAATCTCCGGGCAGCACAGGCAAAGAAAGACGCTGAAGCAAAGCGTGCGAGAAATATCCAATATATGGTAATTGGTTCATTGGTAATTATTATTCTTGCTGTTTCAATTATAGTATTTATACAACATCGTAATAACAAACAAAAGCAAAAAGCAAATCTTTTGCTCCGGGACCAGAATGAAAAAGTGGAAAGCACTTTATCAGAATTAAAATCCACACAGTCGCAGCTCATACAAAGTGAAAAGATGGCTTCTCTTGGTGAGCTCACCGCGGGTATTGCACATGAGATACAAAATCCTTTAAACTTTGTCAATAATTTTTCTGAAGTAAATAAAGAATTGTTGCTTGAATTAAAAGAGGAAATTAATAATGGGAATATAGCCGAAGTAAAAATAATTGCAGATGATGTTATAGATAACGAGGAAAAAATAAACCATCATGGTAAAAGAGCTGATGCAATCGTAAAAGGAATGCTTCAGCATTCAAGGTCAGGTAAGGGGAAAAAGGAGCCCGCTGATATTAATGCGTTAGCTGATGAGTATTTGAGATTAAGTTATCATGGGCTTCGTGCCAAAGACAAATCATTTAATGCCGGCATAAAGACTCATTTTGATGAAAGGATTGGAAAAATAAATGTTATTCCGCAGGAGATAGGAAGAGTATTGCTAAACCTTGTCAACAATGCATTTTATGCTGTGCATGAAAAAAAGAAAAGCCTCCAGGTACTAAACGGGGGTAAAGACCTGCCTACGGTACTGGCCGGTTACGAGCCGACAGTCACAGTCAGTACAAAGGCTATAAAGCCCTCGTCAGGTAGTTTAGGGGAGGGGGTTTTAATTTCTGTTAAGGACAATGGTAATGGCATTCCACAAAAAGTACTGGATAAAATATTTCAACCTTTTTTTACAACAAAGCCAACAGGTGAAGGAACGGGTTTGGGATTAAGTTTGAGTTATGATATAGTTAAAGCACATGGCGGCGAAATAAAAATTGAAACGAAAGAAGGAGAAGGGGCGGAGTTTATTATACAATTGCCCGCCGGTTAAGACTAATGTCGACTGCGTTATAGAAAACAAAACCATGATCTTAAAAAAAGCAAAACCCACAAGTATTGAAGAATACATACAAGCGGCGCCGGTAGAAACACAGAAAAAATTACGACAGGTGCATGCATGTATTCGTGAAGCTGCACCCGGGGCTAAGGAAAGCCTGAAATGGAGGATGCCAGCGTACTCTTACCAGAAAATACTGGTTACGTTTGCTGTGTTCAAAAATCACATAGGTTTCTATCCTATGCCATCAGCATTAGAGGCTTTTGCAAAGAGCCTTACAAAATATAAAACTGCTAAAGGATCTATTCAGTTTCCATTGGATAAACCACTGCCTTTATCGTTGATAAGTAAGATCACTAAATTCCGTGTTAAAGAGAGTCTTGATGGAGATATAAAATGGAGGTCGTAAGCAAGGACATTTCTGTCTCCACGCTCTTGTCTTGTAACAAAGCCAATAATCATAGATTTTTATTTTTTGCAAACTATTGAAATGAATTCAAAAGAACCTGGTTATAAATTTCACCTTCAGGCACATGCTCATAATTGTATGTAATTCCTGTTTAAAATTGTGTGTGATAATTTCTTTGAAATAGTGAACTATCATTTTATAGAAGCTGTTGGTGGGGACATCAACAACAGCCGGGTACTTCGACCGGCGTTTCCGGACTTTCATGAATCAGACCATTTATACAAATAATCCCCGTTCATCTCGCAATCATCTCTTTCAAAAGACGCTACCCATTGTTTAAACAATTCACGAAACCTGTCTATTTTATTACGTATCATTTGACGATGTTCTTCTTCCATCAAGCCATCAAACATAAAACTGTTGGTTGAAATTTTTATAAACTTTGCATTCTTTCTGATGATGGCAGCATTTTCCATTCGTATAATATGACGCTTTGTACTATCATATTTATTTTTTTACGAACCACAACTCACACAGCCTTCCTCCATGCTACAGACCGGAGCATGTGTTTGCAAGGGTTCTATGTCATTGGCTATTTGTAAAGTTTTATTAATACTGTTGGGTATAACCGGCGCTGCCTGTTTGCTGCCTTGTTTTTCCACGGTAAACTGTACCGCCTGTGATGCGGCCTGGGTACGCAAATAATACATGCCGGTCTTTAGTCCTTTCTTCCACGCATAAAAATGCATGGAAGTAAGTTTCGATGTGGTTGGATTGTCAACGAATAAATTGAGTGATTGAGACTGGCAAATAAAAGCACCCCTGTCTGCAGCCATATCGATCATGGTTCGTTGCCTGATTTCCCAAACAGTTTTATATAGCTCTTTAATTTCAGCAGGTATTTCATCAATGTGTTGAATGGAACCATTTGCCGCAATGATCCTGTTTTTCATGTTATTGTTCCATAAGCCAAGTTGCAAGAGGTCTTTAAGCAAATGTTTGTTTACTATTATAAATTCTCCGCTCAATACCCTTCTTGAATAAATATTTGAAGTGTATGGTTCAAAACATTCATTGTTTCCAAATATTTGCGAGGTGGAGGCGGTTGGCATTGGGGCAATTAATAATGAATTTCTTACACCATGCTTTTTTACTTCATCTTTCAATGAGGCCCAGTCCCAACGGACGGTAGGAGTAACGCTCCACATATCAAACTGAAAAATACCTTTTGATACAGGCGAACCTGCAAAGGTTTCATACGCACCATTTTCTTTTGCTAAATCTTTACTCGCGGTCATGGCAGCAAAGTAGATGGTTTCAAAAATGTTTTGGTTGAGCGTTTTTGCCAAATCACTTTCAAAAGGCAAACGCAATAAAATAAATACATCTGCCAGGCCCTGTACGCCCAATCCTATCGGGCGGTGTTTCATATTTGAATTTCCTGCTTCCGGTATCGGGTAATAATTGTGGTCAATTACTTTGTTAAGATTTTTGGTTACTTCATAAGTTACCTCATACAATTTTTCATGGCTGAAACTTCCATCAATAATAAAACGGGGAAGAGCTAAGGAAGCCAAATTACAAACGGCTACCTCATCCCTGCTGGTGTATTCAATTATCTCTGTGCAAAGATTGCTGCTTTTAATGGTACCTAAATTTTGCTGGTTGCTCTTGCCATTGGCAGCATCTTTATACAACATATAAGGTGTGCCGGTTTCTATTTGCGACTCTAAAATAGCAAACCACAAGTCCTGTGCCTTGATAGTTTTTCTTGCTTTACCTTCTGTTTCATAGGTGGTATAAAGAATTTCAAATTTCTCTCCCCAGCATTCACTTAGGCCGGGAGCCTCATTAGGGCAAAATAAACTCCAGGCTTCATTGGCTTCCACGCGTTTCATAAATAGATCAGGGATCCATAAAGCATAAAATAAGTCCCTTGCCCTCATCTCTTCCTTGCCGTGATTTTTCCTTAAATCCAGAAATGAAAACACATCAGCATGCCATGGTTCAAGATACACTGCAAATGCACCCTTTCGTTTACCACCGCCCTGATCAACATATCGGGCAGTGTCATTGAACACACGAAGCATTGGAATAATGCCGTTACTTGTACCATTAGTTCCACCAATATAACTACCGGTAGCACTAATATTATGTATGGCTAATCCAATGCCACCGGCACTCTGTGAAATTTTCGCTGTTTGCTTTAGCGTATCATAAATACCATCAATGCTATCTTCTTTCATTGTCAACAAAAAGCAACTGCTCATTTGTGGCTTGGGTGTGCCTGCATTAAACAATGTGGGCGTTGCATGCGTAAACCAGCGCTCACTCATTAAGTGATAGGTTTTGATGGCAGATTCAATATCCTTTTTGTGTATACCTACTGCGACCCTCATATACATATGTTGCGGGCGTTCTGCAATTTTGCCATCTATCTTTAAGAGGTAAGATTTTTCCAGGGTTTTAAAACCGAAATAATCAAAAGCAAAATCACGGTCGTAAATAATACTGCTGTCTAATAGTTCTGCATTTTCTTCAATTATCTGCATTACATCATCAGCTATCAAAGGCATCAGTTTACCAGTCCACTTATCAGTGTATTGATGAAGCCTGCACATTGTTTCAGAAAAACTTTTGATGGTGTTTTTATGCAAATTGCTTACTGCAATCCTTGATGCAAGAATTGCGTAGTCGGGATGTGTAGTGGTGAGAGATGCCGCTGTTTCGGCTGCGAGGTTGTCTAATTCTGTTGTGGGTACGCCATCGTAAATGCCCTCAATGGTTTTTTTAGCCACATCAATTATGTTTACCATCGGATTGAGGCTGTAACTCAATTTTTCAATTCTTGCGGTTACTTTATCAAATTTTACGGATTCTTTTTTTCCGTTTCTTTTTATTACAAACATGATTGGATAGATTATTTGATGGATTAGTAAAGGGTTTTAAAAATCTTCCTGTGTTGAAAATGTTTTGGATTCTTTATTGGTTAGTACGCCTGCTTTTTGATAATCTCCCACTCTTTTTTCAAAGAAATTTGTTTTGCCCTGCAGGGAAATCATTTCCATAAAATCAAACGGGTTACCGGCATTGTAAATTTTGGAATAACCCAATTCGCTTAACCAGCGGTCTGCAACAAATTCAATGTAGTGCTGCATAAGCGTTGCATTCATGCCAATCAGCCCAACAGGCGGGGAATCTGTAATAAATTCTTTTTCTATAACCACTGCATCATTTATTATTCCGTGCACTTCCGCTTCACTTAATTTATTTTGCAACATGCTATAAAGCAAACAGGCAAATTCGCAGTGCAGGCCTTCATCACGGCTTATCAATTCATTGCTGAAAGTTAGCCCAGGCATTAGGCCTCTTTTTTTCATCCAGAATATAGAGCAAAAGCTTCCGCTGAAAAATATTCCTTCCACCGCTGCAAAGGCTACAAGCCTTTCTGCAAATGTTCCGTTGTCTATCCAGCGCAACGCCCATTCAGCTTTCTTTTTTACGGCCGGTATGGTATCAATGGCATGAAATAACCTGTTTTTTTCATGAGGGTCTTTAATGTACGTGTCAATGAGCAAAGCATAAGTTTCGCTATGAATATTCTCCATCATAATCTGGAAACCGTAGAAACATCTTGCTTCCGGCAGTTGCACTTCGCTCATAAAATTCACCGCCAGGTTTTCATTCACAATCCCATCACTTGCTGCAAAAAATGCCAATACATAAGAAATAAAATGACGTTCGCCATCATTCATATTTTCCCAATCCTTAAGGTCGCCGCTCAGGTCAATTTCTTCGGCTGTCCAGAAACTGGCTTCATGTTTTTTATATTGCTCCCACACTTTAGGATAGTTGATAGGAAGTATTACAAAGCGGTCTTTGTTTTCCTTTAATAAAATTTCATCGTTGTATTGCATAGTAAAATATTTTAAATTTTTACTTGCAGATGAAGTGTATGGTGCTGAAGAGTTGAGCCGGTAAAAGAGAGGCGTAAACCATCAGTACATACCCCTTTCACCCGAAAGCTCTGTTACTTTGTTGATTGTTGGCAGGTCTTCTGACTTACTTCATTGTTTAAAGCCTTCCCATCCGCCTCAGGCGAACAGTGGCGAGAAGATTAAACTGTTTTTAGAGAAGTTTACAGCTACGGGGATAGTTTTGGAATTTCACCAAATTCCCTTTTAATGTTGTTGCACAAAAAAATGAACAGCTACAACCAAAATCACCACAATATTAATCCGTAAGATTAAGATTGTGGTCAGGGAATTATCCACCCAATGTTGAAAACAATCTTAAGCAATAATAGCAGGGAGTTATGAAGATGCCGGGTTGTTGATGAAAATTAATTTGCTCATGACTTTAGCCGAAGCTGAGCAGAAACGAGACGGATAAGCCGGTGTTGTAATTGTTATCTTTTAACAGATATTCCTGATATTCCGCGAGATTTTTAAAATTGCCTGGGTCGCTTTCACCTGTGTTTTCTAATTCTTTGAGTAATTCTTCTGCTTGATATAGTGAATTATGGTAGAACTTCTTTACCCATTTTGATACAAATACCAGGAATATATATCCAAAAGGGAATGCGAAAATCCAAAAATATTTATTATCAGTGATGTCTTTTCCATTAAAAAATTTAGGTAGCAAAATAATTATTGTAACTAAAAGTAAATAACTAACAAGCGCATTGATCTGTTGAAATTTTTAAACCGTATTTTTTGAACCGCAAATCGCCTGATTGTTTCTGCACAAGGTTTGCTTACATCGCCTGTTAAATTGAACCGGCTAAAGCTTATTAAACTTATTGTTGGTATTAACAGCAGAATTAAAATCGCGCCGATAGCAATTATTTGTAAGAAAACTATATCCAGTTCATTGAAATTAAAACCTATAAAACCATTTCCTGTACCAAATCATCCCTGTGTTCTTTTGAATCAGAATAGAAAGAAGCAACTTTGTAAATTAATCCCTGATTTTCCTGCATTGCCTTTTATGAATGTGTCTTTTTTCTCCACTAAGATTTTTGCATTTTATTGTTAGTATTATCTTATTAGTGTAGCGTATCCGGATAAAATCACACGCAAGAGTAATTTTTTTTACAACTTTAAGTTATTGCGGATCTGGCGCAGGCCTCCAGGCCTGTGCCGATCCGTTACTTTTTGAATGGAATATTTCATTCTCCTGGGATTTTTACGTTGGTATGAAACCCGATGTATCCAGGTACCTCAATTTTATAAAAATTAGCCATTGTATTTTTCGGGATTCTCGCAGGCATCGGGGTTTCCGGCAAGCTCTTTTTAATTCATAAGTTCTAAAACGGAAAGCCCCGTTGGGAAGATAAGAGTAATTTATTTTTAGAAGATTAAGTTATTGCGGATCTGGCGCAGGCCTCCAGGCCTGTGCCGATCCGTTACTTTTTGAATGGAATATTTCATTCTCCTGGGATTTTTACGTTGGTATGAAACCCGATGTATCCAGGTACCTCAATTTTATAAAAATTAGCCATTGTATTTTTCGGGATT
>JBDTZL010000038.1:0-2628 GCA_040005125.1 Ginsengibacter sp. | reverse complement strand
AAAAATAACCTCTTTTATCTTCAAATATGGCAGGATTAAAAACCTGTAATCCCGGGAAATCTGTTTGAATAAAAGGCATATTTTAGTTTTTAGATATCGTTTTTAGATATTGTTTTTAATTTCCTGGCTTTTAAAAAACTCTATTGTTTTAATGAGGCCCACATCGAATTTCGTTCCGGGTTCATAACTTAAAAGGTTTTTTGCAAGCGAAATATCAGCAAGGGAATTGCGAATATCTCCTTCCCTCGGCTGAAGATGAATAGCTTCCTGGCTGCTGCCAAAATATTTCGTGATTGTATTAAACAAATAATTGACAGAATAGTTCTCGCCAACAGCAACATTGTACACCTTATTTTTTGCCTCGTCATTGGCCGATAACATTCCTTTAATATTTACCTGTACAGCATTTTCAACAAACGTAAAATCTCTTGTTTGGTTGCCATCACCATCTATATAAACGGGGGAGTTATTTTTTATGGCTTTCACAAAAATCGGGATCACAGCAGCATAAGGGCCATCAGGATCCTGTCTCGGCCCAAATATATTAAAATACCTGAAACCAATTACAGGGATATTATAAATACCTGCAAAAACATTTGCATACAATTCGTTAGCCTTTTTACTTACAGCATAAGGCGATAAGCAATTCCCCGTACTTTCTTCTTTCTTGGGCAGGGTAGGGTCATCACCATAAACTGATGAAGAAGATGCATACACAAACTGCCTGATATTATTGTCAACCGCAGCTTTTAACAGGTTCACGAAACCACCAACATTTACATCATTTGTATAGGATGGTTCCTTTATAGACCGGGGTACAGAACCCACTCCAGCCTGGTGGCTTATGTAATCAATGCCTTCACAAACCTTCTGGCATGTGGCAACATTCCTGATATCACCTTCAATAAATTCAAATGCATTGTAGTGCCTTAATATCCCGACATTTGTTTCAAAACCATTTGTCATATTATCCAATACCCTTACTTTACCTGCACCATTTTTAAGAAGGTACTCAGCAATATGACCTCCTATAAAACCAGCACCTCCTGTTACAAGAAAAGAAGATCCACTTAAATCCTGATCGTGAAATATGTTTTGCAATGTGTGTGTTATTAGTTTATTAGTTTATTGGTCATTAGTCATTAGTCATTAAGTCATTGAAATTGGCCGGTCAGTTTATTTATGAATTAATTATATTTGATAGATAAAGAATTTTTTATTGCTTATAAAATTATACCGGACGAATAAAATAAACTCATTGCAACGATACCTAAAATTTCATCATAGAGCAACTTGCAATCTCTATCTTCATTGACCCATTGACCCATTGACCCATTCGCGCCATCATCTACAAACTCCAATATTTCCTGCTAATTATTTTCCCCCGGTATATACCTTTTAAATCAGCAATAATTGCATGTGGTTTCGTGATTTTTGCAAATGCAGCATCATCCATATTTTCAAATGTTTTGTGAGGAACTGTAACAATTACGGCTTCATAATCGCTTGCCAGTTCGGGCGTAAGCTCAAAGCCATATTCATGCAAAAGCTGCTCGCTGCTTGCATGTGGATCAGTTACATGAACCTGCAGTGAATAGGATTGTAATTCCTTAACAACATCAGCAACTTTTGAGTTCCTGATATCGCTCACATTTTCTTTAAACGTAGCACCCATTACCAAAACCTTTGCACGTTTTACATCACCATTGGTCTGAATGATATGCTGCAAAACTTTCCGGGCAACATAGCCAGCCATCCCATCATTTATGGAACGGCCTGCAAGTATTACCTGTGAATTATAGCCAAGTTTCTTTGATTTATACGTAAGGTAATAAGGATCGACGCCTATGCAGTGCCCGCCAACAAGCCCCGGCTGAAACTTCAAAAAATTCCATTTGGTTCCTGCAGCCTCAAGCACTTCGAAAGTATTGATATTCATTTTATCAAAAATAATAGACAATTCATTCATCAATGCGATATTAAGATCTCTCTGCGTGTTCTCGATAATTTTTGCCGCTTCTGCAACTTTAATACAGGATGCCCTGTAAACACCTGCAGCAACTACGAGCTCATAGACCTTTGCAATGGTATCAAGGCTTTCATCATCGCAACCACTTACCACCTTAATAATGCCGGAAAGAGTATGTTCTTTATCCCCCGGGTTTATTCTTTCCGGTGAATAACCCAGTTTGAAATCAATAATATTTTTCAGTCCTGATAATTTCTCAATCAAGGGCAGGCAATCTTCTTCGGTGCAACCGGGATATACTGTGCTTTCAAACACAACGTAATCGCCTTTCTTTACAACCCTCCCGATTGTATCACTCGCCTTTTGAACAGGAATAAGATCGGGTACATTGTGTTTGTCTACAGGTGTGGGAACTGCTACAATAAAGAAGTTGGCCTCCCGCAACTTATCCAGGCTGCAGGTAAATTCTATATCACAGTTGTCGAACGCTTCTTTTTCCAATTCCTTGCTTGGATCAATGCCCTGCTTCATCATTTCTACTCGCTCAGCATTTATATCAAACCCTATTACAGAAATTTTTTTTGCGAATTCAAGTGCAATTGGTAATCCAACATATCCCAGTCCTATTACAGCCAGCTTTTTTTTCTTATCAATTAAAT
>JBDTZL010000145.1:0-28462 GCA_040005125.1 Ginsengibacter sp. | reverse complement strand
TTCTTACTTTTGCGCCTTCCAAAAAAGGGAGTAGCATGATAAGTGTAAATAATGTAACGCTTGCCTATGGCAAACGGGTTTTGTTTGATGAGGTAAATCTCAATTTTGTAAAAGGAAATTGTTATGGAATCATAGGTGCCAATGGTGCGGGTAAATCAACTTTATTAAAAATAATCAGTGGTGAAATTGATCCGAATAAGGGTTCGATAAGCATAACGCCGGGTGAAAGAATGGCGGTATTAAGGCAGGATCAGTTTGAGTTTGATGAAGTAAGCGTATTGAGTACCGTAATGATGGGCCATAAAAGGATGTGGGATATAATGCTGCAAAAAGATGCCATTTATATGAAGGACGATTTTAGTGAGGCTGATGGTATGAAAGCGGGAGAACTGGAAGCGGAGTTTGGAGAAATGGGTGGTTATACGGCTGAAAGCGATGCGGCTACTTTTTTAAATGAACTGGGTGTGGCGGAAGAACTTCACCAAATGCTGATGAAAGATATTGGGGCCAATATAAAGGTAAGGGTGTTGCTGGCCCAGGCGCTCTTTGGCAACCCTGATATCCTTTTGCTTGATGAACCGACCAACAATCTTGATGTGGAAACAATTTCATGGCTGGAGAACTTTTTAGCAGATTATGAAAATATAGTCCTGGTAGTAAGCCATGACCGTCACTTCCTGGATGCAGTGTGTACACATGTGGCGGATGTTGACAAACAAAAAATCAAAATTTATACAGGTAACTATACGTTCTGGTATGAGAGCAGCCAGTTGGCAGCACGGCAGGCGGGCGATAAGAATAAAAAAATGGAGGAAAAGAAGAAAGACCTTCTTGAATTTATTGCACGCTTCAGCGCCAATGCTTCAAAAAGCAGGCAGGCTACTTCCCGTAAAAAAGCATTGGATAAGCTCGTATTTGAAGATATCACACCCAGTAACCGCAAATACCCGGGCATCATATTTAAACCGGAAAGAGACCCCGGTAACCAGATATTAAATGTTCAAAAACTAACTAAAAGCATTGATGGCAGATTGCTTTTCAACAATGTAAATTTTGATATTGTAAAAGGGCAGAAGATTGCTTTTTTAAGCAAGGATCCTGTTGCGCTAACTTCTTTTTTTGAAATCATTACCAACAGGATGAAGCCGGATAGTGGAAAATTTGAATGGGGAACCACCATCACCACTGCGTATCTTCCCAATGATAATACCGAATTTTTTACCGGCAATCTCACTTTAATGGATTGGCTGCGTCAATATGTTCCCGATCATTATAACGATGTTGATGAAGATTTCCTAAGGGGCTTCCTGGGCAAGATGCTTTTTAGTGGGGATGAAATTATGAAGAAGACTTCTGTGCTTAGCGGGGGCGAAAGAGTACGGTGTATGGTGAGCAGGATGATGCTACAAAATCCAAACGTGGTTATTCTTGATGAACCTACGAATCATCTTGATCTCGAAAGTATAACAGCATTTAATGATGGTATGATAAACTTTCCCGGGATTGTTTTATTGACAACACACGATCACCAGTTTATGGATACAGTAGCCAATCGTATCATTGAAATTACACCTAAAGGAATTATTGACAGGCTTTGCACTTACGATGAATATCTTGCAGATGAGCGCATAAGAAATTTGCATATAGAATTATATAATTAACAGACTTGCCTGCCGGTCGTGTCAAATAAATTTTGTAGGATTGTTTATAATACAAATTTTTAAAATTCGATGGCACGAATAAATATACGGTTTTCTCTTAATTCGTGTAATTCGTGCCTGAAATGCGTATAATCATTTTAGGTCTTTAAATTCGTGACATAATACCTCGATTTATGATTTATTGTCGTCTGCATTCATAAAGAAACTATAAAAAAGACGTTCTTTGATACATATCCGGTAAATATTTTATGTAGAATGACTTAATTAGATACTTTTGTCGCATAAGGTAGAAAATTAATCCACCCATTAAACAAAATCATCGTTATGAAAAAAGTTTCTTTTTTATGCATTGCATTTATTTGCCTGGCAATATGCAGGGTAGAAGCACAGGATTCGAAGGGAAATTCGCAGGATTATGAAACTGCAGTTGGTGCAAAATTTTATACCGGCAACGGTTCTATAGGCGGCCTTAATATCAGGCACTTAACTGCATCTAACACTGCGTTGGAAGGCTCCCTGCTTTTTTTTAGCGGTGGTATTGGTATTGAGGGATTGTATGAATACCAGGCACCTATTCAGGGCGTCGATGGCTTACGGTATTTTGTGGGAGGCGGCGGAATGCTTGGATTTGGCACCGGTAGGAGGAGTGAAACTGCTTTTGCATTACGCCTTACAGGCGGGGTCGACTACAAATTTGCGGACGCGCCTATTGATGTTAGCCTTGGATTTGATCCATTTTTTTATCTGGCACCCAGCACAGGCTCTAACCTGGCCCTTGGCATTGGTTTACGGTATGTACTTAAATAATTTATTTGTAATAGTTTAGTAATAAAAAAATTCCCGGTCGTTTAATTGATTGGGAATTTTAGTTTTACAACTTATTTAACCTCGTAATGCGAAAAAAAATAATTTCGTTTATAGATTTTTTTTATCCGCCGTTTAAAAAATTAATGCCACTGCAAACTTTCCAATATGCAGTTTGTGGTGGTTGCAATATGTTACTTGATATCGCTCTTTTTTACATTAGCTTTAATTTTATCCTGCACCAGCAAATACTTAATCTTGGGTTTGTTTCGCTCAAGGCATATAATGCCGCGTTGGGTATGGCATTCTGTATCACTTTTCCAATTGGATTTTTATTGAATAAATTCATTGTTTTCAATTCCTCTTATTTGCGTAGCCATGTACAATTATTCAGGTATGTTTTAATCGTTGCTTTTAATCTTTTTTTTAATTACGCGATTATTAATGTATTGGTGCAGTATATGCACTTTTTTCCAACAATCGCCAAGATTTTTGCCACGGTAATCATTGTTGCCTTTAGTTATTTATCTCAAAAACACTTCACTTTTAAAACTTCCGGTACTGTTGGTGGGAACGGAGGGGTCAATAGTCACTAGTCAATAGTCACTAGCCAATAAGTCAATAAGTCCATCAATAAGCAATAATTAATAATTAATAATCAACTGTCATCTCTTTCAATAGGTTACGAATATAAAATCCGTCTGCCATTTTTGCACATTCTTTCCATTGGCATAAACCTTGTCAATAATAATTCATTAAAAAATAAGATTATGGCAAAAATTATAGGTATTGATTTGGGTACCACCAATAGCTGCGTAGCAGTGATGGAAGGAAATGAGCCCGTTGTAATTGCTAATGATGAAGGCCGTCGTACGACTCCTTCGGTAGTAGCATTTCTAAAAAATGGGGAACGCAAAGTTGGTGACCCTGCAAAGCGCCAGGCTATAACCAATCCGCATAATACCATCATGAGTGTAAAAAGATTTATGGGGCATAAATGGGATGAAGTAACCAGTGAAGCGGGACATTGGAGCTACAAAGTTATAAAAGGTGATAATAATACAATCCGTATTGACATAGATGGCAGGCCTTATACGCCACAGGAAATTTCTGCAATGATCCTCCAAAAAATGAAAAAAACTGCTGAGGATTACCTGGGGCAGGAGGTCAACGAAGCTGTGATTACTGTTCCGGCATATTTTAATGACGCACAGAGGCAGGCAACGAAGGAAGCGGGTGAAATCGCAGGCTTGAATGTACGTCGCATAATAAATGAACCTACCGCAGCCGCTTTGGCTTACGGCCTTGATAAGAAAAGCATTGACCAGAAAATCGCAGTATTTGACCTTGGGGGTGGTACTTTCGATATTTCAATTCTTGAATTGGGTGATGGCGTTTTTGAAGTAAAATCTACTAACGGGGATACGCGTCTCGGTGGTGATGATTTTGATAAAATGATTATGGATTGGCTGGCAGCAGAATTCAAAAAGGATGAAGCTATTGATCTGCATAAAGATCCTATGAGCTGGCAGCGTTTGAAAGAAGCTGCAGAAAAAGCAAAAATCGAATTGTCATCTTCCAGCGAAACTGAAATCAATCTTCCTTACATCACAGCAGTTGACGGAGTTCCCAAGCACCTGGTAAAAAAACTTACACGGGCTCAGTTTGAGAAAATCACTGACGAATTATTTGCAAGATGTTTAAAGCCATGCGAAGCTGCTATAAAAGATGCAGGACTTAGCATATCCGATATAAAAGAAGTAATACTGGTTGGCGGTTCTACCCGTATTCCAAAAGTTCAGGAAATGGTAGAAAAATTCTTCGGAAGAAAACCCAATAAAGGTGTGAACCCCGATGAAGTTGTTGCTATCGGTGCGGCTATCCAGGGAGGTGTTTTAACCGGCGAAGTGAAGGATGTTTTGTTGCTTGATGTTACCCCGCTTTCTCTCGGAATTGAAACCATGGGTGGCGTAATGACAAGATTAATCGAAAGCAACACGACCATTCCAACTAAAAAGATGGAAACTTTCTCAACGGCAAGTGATAACCAGCCGGGCGTACAAATTCATGTATTGCAGGGTGAAAGGCCTTTAGCTTCGCAAAATAAAAGCCTCGGCACGTTTAATCTTGACGGTATTCCACCGGCGCCAAGAGGTGTTCCGCAGGTTGAAGTAGCATTTGATATTGATGCTAATGGCATCCTGAATGTTTCAGCCAAAGATAAAGGAACGGGCAAAACTCATAACATTAGGATTGAGGCTGGTAGCGGCTTAAGCAAAGAAGAGATCGAAAAGATGAAAAATGAAGCCAAAGCCAATGAGACTACGGATAAAGCAGCAAAAGAAAAAATTGAGAAAATTAACCAGGCCGATAGTTTAATTTTCCAAACCGAAAAACAAATCAAAGAGTACGGTGATAAAATCCCTGCTGATAAAAAAGCCCCTATTGAAGCGGCCCTGGTAAAATTAAAAGAAGCGCATAAATTGCAGGATATAAGTGCGATTGATACTGCTGTTGCAGAAATAAATACTGCATGGACGGCAGCCAGTGAGGAGATGTATAAGGCTACCCAACAGGCAGGAGCAAACGGAGATGGGCAGCCGAATGCGCAGCAACCTCATGAGGGTGCAGAAACAAACGCAAATACAAACGATAATGTTACGGATGCTGAATTTGAAGAAGTGAAATAAAGAAAACATAGCTTCTAATACACTAAGGTTACCCAAAACGGGTAACCTTTTTTTTTAGAATTAATTCGCCTATTTGGTCATTTTTTTGTAAATCTTATTTATTATTTTAAAAGGAGGCTTAATTTTAAAAGGATACTTACGATTAACAGAAAAAATCAAGACTTATGATTGCAAAGCTCTGTTTTCCAAACAGGAATATGTTTTGGTATTACCAACCAGAAGCATTTCTTTCCTTGCAAGCTCAAAATGTGATCATCCTTATATAGCCAAAATTATATATGTGGCTCTTAAATGAAATAATTAGCCTGTAGTGGCAGTTGATGAATTCGCCAATTAAAAATTTAATATACTCCATAATTAAAAATCGAATTTAAAATTATTCACATGAAAAACATTTTACCGGGTATTATTTACTTTTTAGCGTGTACACTATCAACACGGGCACAGGCTTTATTTGGTACTACATCTCTTGGGGGAAATGGTGGAGGTACCGTTAATAAATTTATAACGGCTACAAATAATTTGACAGTTGCACATCCTTTTGAAAGCATTCCTCACACTCCCGGCGATTTTATCCAGGCAAACGACGGAAAACTCTATGGGGTAGCCGGCGGAGGAAAAAACAATGACGGTGTAATTTTTTCTTTTGATCCTTTATCTGCAACATATGCAAAACTTCACGATTTTGATACCGCAAGTGGCGCCGGTCCTGCGGGCAGACTTTTACAGGCGAGCGATGGAAAGCTATATGGAATGACCAGTGATGGAGGAAGCCATAACGACGGCGTTATTTTTTCCTTTGATCCTTCTTCCTCTGTCTATACAAAGCTCAAAGACTTTGACCGGGTGAACGATGGAGGAGACCCTTCGGGTGGCCTTATACAGGCAAGCGATGGTAAATTATACGGTACCACTTTTAGTGGAGGAGGCGGTGATTACGGAGTTATTTTTTCCTTTGATCCTTTGAGTTTTACTTATACCAAACTGAGGGAGTTTAATTTGAACGACAACGAAGGCGCATCCCCATGGGGCAGTCTTGTGCAAGCAAGCGACGGAAAACTTTACGGTACGACATATTCCACTTCTTTTTTCTGGCCATTCGGGGGAGCCGGCGTTATTTTTTCGTTTGATATTTCTTCTTCCACCTACACAAATTTGAAGACTTTTGCCTTTTCCGATGGTGCTTTTCCTACAGGCGCCCTCCTACAGGCAACTAATGGAAAGTTATATGGGATGACTAACGCTTCGGGCACCGATTTCGAATCCGGGCAAACTGATGACCCTGGCTATGGTGTTTTATTTTCATTTGATCCTTCTTCTTCCACTTATGCTATCGTAAAAAATTTTGACAGCACCGATGGAATTTCTCCTCATGGGCACCTTATCCAGGCAAGTGATGGAAAGTTATATGGCATGACATCTGATGGAGGAAGCAGCTCCAATGGTGTTATTTTTTCATTTGATCCATCAGACTCTACTTATACAAAACTTAAAGATTTTGATAATGCCAATGGTGGCAAGCCTAATGGTAGCCTCATCCAGGCAAGTAATGGAAAGTTATATGGGATGACCAGTTATGGAGGAACGGGTGATATTATTTATGGAAATTTTAAAGGCGCCGGCATCATTTTTTCGTTGGATTCTCCTTCTTTCATTTACACAACGCTTAAGGATTTTGGTAATGACGAAGAAGGAAACATGGTTTCAGCAAGGATGGTACAGGCAAGTAACGGGAAGCTTTATGGAATGACTGTTGCCGGGGGAAGCAATGGTGTTGGAGTCATTTTTTCATTGGATCCTTCATCTTCCACTTATACTAAATTGAAGGATTTTGATGTTACTAAGGGGAACAATCCTTATGGAAGCTTAATTCAGGCAAGCGACGGAAAATTGTATGGTATGACATTTAATGGGGGAAACAGGGACAGTGGGGTTATTTTTTCTTTTGATCCTTCATCTTCCATTTATACAAAACTTAAAGATTTTAATAATACCGATGGTGGCCGGCCGTATGGTAGCCTTCTGCAGGCGGGTAATGGAAAATTATTTGGTATGACGACAGCAGGAGGAAGTAACGGTTTTGGTGTTATTTTTTCCCTTGATCTTTTGGCCGGGGCATATACAAGGCTGAAGAATTTTGATTTGAGTGGTGGTGGCATACCTTATGGAAGCCTTATCCGGGCAACCGATGGAAAGCTATATGGCTTAACGTCTAATTATGGAGGTAACGCGGGTGGGGGAACTATTTTTTTATTTGATCCCGTAACCTTCAATTATACAGTATTGAAAAGCTTCGATAATACTAATGGTGGTAATCCGGTTGGGAGCCTTATGCAGGCAGACGATGGAAACCTGTATGGAATGACGGGCAGCGGTGGAAGCAACTTCGATGGTGTCATTTTTTCTTTTAACCCCGCAAGTCGCATTTATACAAAGTTACTTGATTTTGATAGCTCCAATGGTGCTTATCCAATGGGCAACCTCATGCAGGCAAATGATGGAAAACTATATGGAATGACATCGGCAGGGGGAAGCAATAATGCGGGTGTTATTTTTTCCTTCGATCCTTCCACTTCGACTTATTCAAAGTTGGAGAATTTTGACGGCACAAACGGAGCGAAACCCTACCTGGGTTCTGGGTTTATTGAGGTACTGGAATCGGGGCCTTTGCCGGTAACATTAATAAGCTTTACAGGTAAGAACAGTGGAAACTATAACATGTTATCCTGGCAGGCTGGCAATGAACAGAATCTGAATTATTATGAGTTGCAACGCAGTATTGACGGGCAAAATTTCGCCGAAATCTCTCAAATTAAAGCGGCCGGAAATAATAATTATTCTTATCGCGACAACATTGGTTCTTTAGTATCTTCTTTATGCTATTACCGTTTAAAAAGCGTGGATAAAGATGGCATTTTCAAATACAGCATAGTACTGGAAATAAGAAAGGAGCGTAATGGATTTGCAGGCGTAAGCCCAAATCCATTTAAAGATAACCTGGTGATAAATGTCGAATCATTCTCCCGGGATAAAGTAATTTTCATAATCACTGACATTAGTGGGAAACAATTATATAAAGAGAACAAGCTGCTGTCTTCGGGAACTAATGTGGTGGAAATAAACGAAACCCGGAGATTATCAAAGGGGCCTTACCTGCTTACAATAATTGCTTCACAACAAAAACAAAGTATTAAGATAATAAAGGGAAATTAAATATTACAATTTCGCCGAAAAGCTTTAAGACGAAAGGAGGTTGCATATTTTGCAGCCTCTTTTTTTTGTTTGCACGAATTAAAAATTACATTTGCAATTCAGCCTTACTTTTAAAAATCACTCCTTCAAATATTAATGAAAATGTTTATACCTCAAAAATACTTAAGAACGCCAGCTATAATTATTCTTTCAATTTTTTTTTCCAGCCAAAATGGTTTTTCTTTTTCTATCGTGAGAACTTCTGCGCGCGACAATAAAACGGAAATAAAAAATCCGGATTATCTGAAAGCGTCCGTATTCGTGAATTTGTCTGCCAGGGAATTCGCTGAGGCTACCGGCAAAAAACTCAACCTCTTTCAAAAAATATATTTTAAAGTAATTCAGCGGCAAATAAAACGCGATCTGAAAAAAAACCCTGATCTTTTGATCAATGATTATTTTGACCCCCAAAAAGCCAAATTTAAATTTGACCTTCTTTGGTTCGTTATTGCCTCGATTATAGGTCCAATAGGAGTTTTGTTAGCCTATACACATAAAAAACAAAAAAAAGAATTAACCACGAGGAAAGATAAGATAACATCAGCATGGCTGGGTTTTTTATTCTGGATAGTATGGTTTGGATGGTTATTTATTTTTTAGACCGATAAATAATTCTATATTATCGCCCTGCCTCTTTTTACAAATTCTTTAATTGCCTTTCATTACTTGGGTATATTTTACATTTTAGCACAAACGTATTATATTGCTGTTCTTTAACCCATAATTGATGACGATTCATTTTTATTTAAGGTATCATACAGAATTCGGGCAAACTCTTTTCGTTTTTGGTAATAATGATTTTTTAGGGAATAATGATTCCACCCAGGCAATTGAATTATCTTATTATAATAATGATTACTGGCATCTTAAAATTGTACTGCCTCAAAATTTTGATGACATTGTTTTATACAAATATTTTTTAAAGGATAAGGATGGCTCTGAAACTTTTGATGGCGAAGAGAACAGGGCAATTGATTTATCCGTAATAAATGAGAAAATAATTTCAGTATTTGATATATGGAATGCGGCATCTGATCCGGCGAACGTTTTCTTTACCCGCGCTTTCAACCAGGTTTTATTGCCGAATGTTACCAAGGTAACACCCGATTTCCCTATGAGGTTTACGTATGAGTTTAGGGTTAAAGCACCTTTGCTCCAACCCGGTGAAATCATCTGTATGTGTGGCTCCACTCAAAATCTGAAAAATTGGAGCACCACAGATCCCGTTTTATTTACTCCGAAAAATAACTGGTTTGTTGCCAGACTACATACCAGGGCAAATGAATGGCCGGCATCTTACAAATATGGTATTTATGATGTTGATCAGAAAAGACTGGTTCGTTTTGAAGAAGGCGAAAACCGTATTCTGCAAAAAAATGAAAATGGAGCCGTACTTACAATTCTTCACGATGGTTTTGTTCGCTGCCGCCCGGCTTTCAGCTGGAAAGGCGCCGGTGTTGCTATTCCTGTTTTCAGCCTCCGGTCTAAAAAAAGTTTTGGGGTGGGAGAGTTTACCGATCTACCCCTCCTTATTGACTGGGCGAAGCAAACGGGATTACAATTAATTCAGTTGCTTCCGGTAAATGATACTACTGCGATGAATAACTGGCGTGATTCTTATCCATACGCAGCCATTTCTGCCTTTGCGTTGCATCCGTTATACATTAATCTTGAAAAAGTTGCGGGCAAAGATTTCATGCATGTTGTGAAGCCGCTCGCTAAAAAGCAAAAGCAACTTAATGAGCTGGCAGTTTTTGATTATGAGCAGGTAATGAAATTCAAATGGTCGGTTTTGAAAGAATTGTATTTGGCATCAAAAGATGCCTTCAAAAATGACCCGGTCTATTTTGAATTTTTTGAACTAAACCGTTATTGGCTGGTGCCTTATGCAGCATTTTCTTACCTGCGGGATAAAAACAATACCCCTGATTTTAATAAATGGAAAAAACATAAGATCTATAATGAGTCTGAAACCCAGAAATTAGTATCGCCTTCCCGCTCTCATTACGACGGGATTGCCTTTTTCTATTTTGTTCAATACCATCTTCATCTTCAATTAAAGTCTGCCGTAGATTATGCTCACAGGCATAAAATTGTTTTAAAAGGAGATATCCCAATTGGAATTCATCGGTATGGTTGCGATGCCTGGTCAAATCCTTCTTTGTATAACCTGGATGAGCAGTCAGGGGCACCACCTGACGACTTCGCTGTAAAAGGGCAGAACTGGGGATTTCCCACTTATAATTGGGCTAAAATGAAAGAAGATGGATTTAAATGGTGGCGTCTCCGTTTTGACCAGATGAGTAATTATTTTGACGCTTTTCGAATAGATCATATCCTTGGGTTTTTTAGAATATGGAGCATTCCATTAGATGCAGTTGAAGGTATTTTGGGAAGATTTGCCCCCGCAATACCGATTGACATTTCGGAGTTCCAATCCAATAACATCAGTTTTGAGTATGATCGTTACTGCAAGCCTTTTATTACCGGTGAAATTCTTGATTGGATATGTGGGGAAAATTCCGGGTTTATAAAAGAGCATTTCCTGGAAGTTTCTTCCAATGGCCTGTACAGGCTCACGAATGAATTCAATACACAAAAAAAAGTAGCACAATATTTTGAAAAAAACCGTTTGGGAGAAGGTGATATAATAAAACAAAGCCTTTTTGATTTAATAAGCAATGTTATTCTTATCGAAGAAGAAGGTTCAGGCAGGCGTAAATTTCACTTCAGGATTGAAATGAAGAATACTTCTTCTTATCAGCAACTGGATGGCAATACCAAAGAGAGGTTACAGGAATTGTACGTTAATTATTTTTATCAAAGGCAGGATGATTTCTGGAGAAAGGAAGCTTTAAAAAAATTGCCGCAATTGAAACGCAGCACCAATATGCTTGTTTGTGGGGAAGATCTTGGAATGGTTCCTCATTGTGTTCCTGAAGTGATGAAAGAACTTGGTATTCTCAGTCTTGAGATAGAACGGATGCCCAAGGACCCAAAAACTGAATTTTTTCATCCGGATGATTCGCCCTACCTGGCCGTCGTTACTCCTTCGACACATGATATGAGTACCATAAGAGGGTGGTGGGAAGAAGACAGAGAAAAAACACAGCGGTTCTATAAATTTATGCTCGGTCACTATGGAGAGGCTCCTTTTTACTGCGAGCCCTGGATTAATAAAGAAATAGTGCTGCAACATCTATATTCACCGGCAATGTGGAGTATTTTTTTGTTACAGGATTTGCTTGGAATCAACGGTAAGATCCGGCGGCAAAATCCACTCGACGAAAGAATTAATATTCCATCAGACCCCAATCATTTCTGGCAATACCGTATGCACCTTAACCTGGAAGATCTGCTTAAAGAAGATGAATTTAATAACGAGATAAAAAAATATGTGATGGAAAGCGGGAGAAGTACAACCCATAACCCCTAAAGGGATACAGCCCCTCACTCATAAAGAGGAAAAGCTTCTAACCCCTAACGGGGAATAACGCTCACAACAAAAATTTTATGAGAAAAAGTATGTTTTATGAAAGTTCTCCAATAATTTTTGCAAATGCCAGGATGTTAAGGAATGAACCCACTCCTTCAGAAATAATGTTTTGGAGTTTACTTAAGCAGCATTTTTCAAATTTCAGGTTTAAAAGGCAATAACCCATTTCTCAATATATCGCGGATTTTTATTGTCATAAATTAAAGCTTGTAATTGAAATTGACGGAATTGTACATCACACTGAAGAAGCAAAAAATAATGATAAATTGCGAGATGAATTTTTACAAACTTTGAATTTAAAAATAATTAGATTTACAAATGATGAGGTTTGTAAGAGTGGAGAAAATGTCGTTAAAAGCCTTAAAGAAATAATTGATTCACTAAAAAAATAAAGTTTCCCTTTAAAGTTTAGGGACGTATTCCCCTTTAGGGGTTAGGAGTATTATGCTCATTAAATACAAATCAATCAATCTGCCATTCAGGTATCCTTTTACAATTTCGAAGGGAACTAAAACACACCAGCCATCACTGCTTGTAGAGCTTGAATATTCTGGAATAAAGGGCTATGGAGAGGCTCCCGCTATTGTCCATTATGATATTAGCGTTGACAAAATGATTGCAGACCTCGATGCAAAAAAATTATTTATTGAAAAATTTGCTTTCACAAATCCTGAGAGATACTGGCACTACCTGCATCATCTTTTCCCACAAAATCCATTTTTAGTTTGTGCCTTGGATATGGCCGGTTGGGATTTATATGGAAAGCTCAAAAAGAAGCCGCTATATTCTTTATGGAACCTTGATATTTCAAAAAACCCGGTTACTGACTATACCATCGGGATCGATACCGTTGAAAATATGGTGAGGAAAATGAAAGAAAAGCCCTGGCCGGTTTATAAAATAAAATTAGGGACGCACAACGATGTGGAAATAATTAATGAGTTAAGAAAACATACTTCTTCCGTTTTTAGGATTGATGCAAATGCTGCATGGAAAGCTCAGGAAGCCCTGGAGAAAATAAAAGCATTTGAAAAACTGGATGTTGAATTTATTGAGCAGCCACTGGCAAAAGATGATTGGGAAGGAATGAAATTTTTGTATAAGAATTCACCGTTGCCTCTTATCGCAGATGAAAGCTGTGTAGCCGAAAAGGATGTTGAAAAATGCCATGAACATTTTCACGGAATAAATATAAAACTTACCAAATGCAGCGGAATAACTCCGGCACTGCGTATGATATCCAAAGCCCGCGAACTTAATATGAAGGTAATGGTTGGCAGTATGAATGAAAGCTCCATCGGTACCTGTGCCATAGCACAGCTTTTGCCATTACTGGATTATGTGGATATGGACGGCCCTCTTTTGCTCGCAAATGATGTGGCGGAAGGAGTGAAATTTGAATATGGGAAAATCCTTTACAATAACCAGGATGGTATTGGGGTTTCTGTTGATCCATTTTAATTTTCACAAAACTTTTTTTGTTACAATAACTTTTCATTCATTACTTTGTGCAAATAATGAAACAAATAATACACATACATCATCATCATTTGTTACCGCAGGGTAAGCTATGTTGATTGTTATGTGTTGAAACATATTTTCAAAAACGGGCTTACTGAAAAGTGAGCCTTTTTTCATTTAAAAAACAAAATGATGCTCAAAATAGCGGTGCAGAAATCGGGCAGGCTGTATGACTATTCTTTACAACTTTTAAAAGAGTGTGGTATTGAAATCAATAATGGCAACAGGCAATTGAAGGCTGTTGGATTTAACTTCCCTGTGGAAATTTATTTTTTGCGGGATGACGACATTCCTCAATATGTTTTTGACAATGTAGCTGATGTGGGATTTGTAGGTGAAAATGTTGTTCAGGAAAAAAACAAAGATATTGAAGTTGTTAGCAGACTGGGTTTTGGCTTTTGCAGGCTGAGTATTGCAGTACCTAAAAACATGAATTACCAAAGTATTACCGATTTGCGAAATTTAAAAATTGCAACCTCCTACACAAGGCTCCTGCAAAACTTTCTTGATGACAAAAAAGTAAATGCGGAAATTCACGAAATAAGTGGGTCCGTGGAGATAGCACCAGGGATCGGTCTCGCTCATGCCATCTGCGATTTGGTAAGCAGCGGAAGTACACTTTTTACAAATGGTTTAAAGGAGGTTGAAGTTATACTGAATTCAGAAGCTGTATTGGTTGCCAATACAAACTTAACGGATGAAAATAAAAAAATTCTTTCCAATTTACTGATGCGTATTAATGCTGTAAAAACAGCAAAAAATAATAAATATATCCTGTTAAATGCTCCTGATTCACAATTAAAGAATATTGCTTCTGTTTTACCAGGGATGAAAAGCCCTACGATTGTCCCACTTGCCGAAAATGGATGGAGCAGTGTGCAGAGTGTTGTAAACGAAAGTGATTTTTGGGAAATAATTGAAAAACTAAAATCTTTTGGTGCAGAAGGAATTCTTGTGGTGCCCATTGAAAAAATGATACTTTAAATGATATTATGAACACAATTATTATAAATCCTTCCCGGGAAAAATGGCCGCGGTTAACACAAAGGCCGCAATTCAATACTGTTGAGCTTGAGGGATCGGTTTCCGAAATCCTTGAAACAGTAAAACAAAAAGGAGATGAGGCGTTAAAAAGCTATTCCCTGCAATTTGATGGATTTGCCCCGGATAATTTACTGGTAAGCCCCGATGAAATATTAGCAGCTGCCATTTCAATTGATAAAGATTTAAAAAAAGCCATACTGATCGCCAAAAATAACATTGAAAAATTTCATCGAAGCCAAACGGAGAAAATAAAAGAAATAGAAACCATGCCGGGAGTTGTATGCTGGCGAAAAAGCGTGCCTGTCGAAAATGTTGGATTATATATACCAGGCGGAACTGCTCCGTTGTTTTCAACTTTATTAATGCTTGCTATTCCCGCACGCATAGCTGGTTGTAGTAATATTGTTATTTGTACGCCTCCAAAGGAAAATGGAAAAATAAATTTAGTAATCCTGTTTGTCGCGCAACTACTGGGAATCAAAAAAATTTATAAATTGGGCGGTGCACAGGCAATAGCTGCAATGGCTTATGGTACACAAAGTATTGAAAAAGTTGATAAGCTATTTGGTCCGGGTAACCAGTTCGTGACTTGCGCAAAAAAATTAGTCAATCTGGAAGGAGTCGCAATTGATATGTTGGCGGGTCCGAGCGAGCTGGCCGTTTATGCAGATGAAACCTCTGTGCCGGAATTTGTCGCGGCAGATTTACTGAGCCAGGCCGAACATGGAATAGACAGCCAGGTTGTATTGGTAGCCAGCAGTCAGCAAATTATTATGAAAGTTATGGAGCAGCTTGACAACCAGGTGCAGTCATTATACAGAAAAGATGTTATCGAAAAAAGTCTTTCCAATAGCAGGTTTTTGGTATTCGATAAAGCGGAAGAAGCTTTTGATTTTCTAAATAATTATGCACCGGAGCATTTAATAATTGCATCGAAAAATTCAAAAAAAATTTCGAAATATGTAAAGAATGCCGGCAGTGTTTTCCTTGGAAACTATTCTCCTGAAAGTGCGGGTGATTATGCATCAGGAACCAATCATTCATTGCCGACAAATGGTGCTGCCAGGACGCAAAGTGGTATTTCAACAGACAGTTTTGTAAAGAAAATTACCTTCCAGGTAATTAGTAAAAGAGGGATTAAAAATATTGGCAAGTCAGTTGAAATAATGGCAAATGCTGAAGGATTGGATGCACATAAGAATGCCGTAAGTATCCGGCTGAAAAAATAACAGAATGAAAAATTTTAATCTCGACAGTCTTATAAGAAAGAATATAAAGATTCTCCAACCGTATTCTTCGGCAAGAGTTGAATACCCAGGCGATGCTTTGGTTTTTTTAGATGCCAACGAAAACAGTTACGGTTCACCGTTAGACGTAAACTATAACCGGTATCCCGATCCTTTACAATTGAAGTTAAAAGATGAGCTTTCGAAAATAAAAGGTATTCCGCCGCAAAATATTTTTATTGGTAACGGGAGCGATGAAGTGATCGACCTGGCTTACCGTATTTTTTGTGAACCGGGGAAAGACAATGTAATTATTTGCCCTCCTACTTATGGGATGTATAAAGTTTGTGCCAACATCAATGATGTTTCAATAAAGGAAGTTAATCTTACACAAGAGTTCCGGCTTGATGTTGAAGCAATTTTACAATCTGTGGATTCGAATACTAAACTTTTGTTTATTTGCTCGCCAAATAACCCTACCGGAAATAATATGAACAGAATTGATATCGAGCTGCTGCTGAATAATTTTCCAGGTATTGTAATTATTGATGAAGCGTATATTAACTATTCAAGGCAAAAAACTTTTTTGCAGGAGCTTACAGAATATGAAAACCTGGTTGTAATGCAAACACTTTCAAAAGCATGGGGACTTGCCGCGTTAAGGCTGGGATTGGCATTCGCGTCCGAAAAAATCATTGAACTCTTTAATAAAGTAAAGCCACCATATAATATTAATCTTTCATCCCAGCAACTGGGTATAAAGGCGTTATCAGGAATTGAAAAAGTAAATGAGAATATTAAAAGTACAGTTGAACAAAGAAATATCCTGCAGCAACAATTAGGTCAATTCGATTTTATACGAAAGGTATATCCTTCTGACGCAAATTTTATTTTAGTAAAAGCTGCTGATGCCGATAGCCTGTATAAATATTTATCTGCCCAAAAAATCGTTGTTCGCAACAGGAGTAAAGAGCCGTTGTGCGAAAATTGTTTGAGAATAACCGTAGGTACTCCACAGGAGAATGAAATATTGGTAGGGGCGTTGAGAAACCTCACCCCAACACCTCTCCGAAAGAGAGCGAACTAACTTATTAAACGTCTTTTTGAAAATTGAATAATTTTTTTCCTGATGAATGTAAAAACTGTTGAAGAAGAGAGTTTGAATGTCAATCGGACCGCACTCCAATCCCTCTCCGAAAGAGAGGGAACTAACTTATTAAATCTCCCTTTAGGGGACAGGGGCCAAACTATCGAAGAAAAAAGTTTAGATCTCAATCTCCCTTTAGGGGGCAGTGGTGGGCGCAGAGTTTTGTTTATAGATCGTGATGGAACTCTCATCAAAGAGGCTCCGCCAACCTACCAGCTGGATGCTTTTACGAAGCTTGAATTTTACCCTCATATGTTTGAATACCTCATAAAGATTGTGGAGGAATTTGATTACGAATTGGTGATGGTAACCAACCAGGATGGGTTGGGTACACCATCGTTTCCTGAAGATTCATTCTGGCCAATTCAAAATTTTATTATGAAAGCATTGGAAAATGAGAGAATTGTTTTTTCGGAAATATGTATAGACCGCACATTTCCATATGAAAATAAATCTACCCGTAAGCCCGGTACCGGGATGCTCACAAAATATATGAATTCTGAACAGTATGATTTGAAAAATTCTTTTGTAATTGGCGACAGGATTACGGACGTAAAGCTTGCAGAGAATCTTGGTTGCAGAGCATTCTGGCTGAACAATCATGATCATTTGGGTTCGGGAGAGCTGAGTGATTCAGCAAAAGAACTTTCAGCGGTAATCGCAGTTGAGACACAAAACTGGCAAGATATTTATGAATTTTTGAAAAGGCCGCCCCGGAAAATTAATCACCCGAGAAATACCAATGAGACTAAAATTGAGGTAGCGCTTAATCTTGATGGCGAAGGTATTTCAGATATTCAAACAGGACTTGGATTTTTTGATCATATGCTCGAACAGGTTTCAAAACATTCCGGAATGAATCTTAATATAATTTGCAAAGGTGATCTGCATATTGATGAGCACCACACCATTGAAGACGTTGGGCTTGCATTTGGAGAAGCAATGTTAATGGCATTGGGCGATAAACGGGCCATCGAAAGATATGGATTCCTGCTCCCGATGGACGATTGTCTTGCGCAGGTTACTATTGACTTTGGAGGAAGAAACTGGCTGGTATGGGATGTAGAATTTAAGCGCGAAAAAATAGGAGAGATGCCTACAGAAATGTTTTATCATTTTTTCAAATCCTTCAGTGATGCCGCGAAATGTAACCTGAATATTAAGGCGGAAGGGGGAAATGAGCACCATAAAATTGAATCTGTTTTTAAGGCATTTGCAAAATCAGTTAAAATGGCTATAAAAAGGGATCCCGTAAACAATTCCTTACCAACAACAAAGGGAGTATTATGAAAATTGCTATCATACAATACAATGCAGGCAATGTGCAAAGTGTTCTGTATGCCTTACAACGTTTAGGGATAGACGCTGTTGTAACAGATGAACCGGCAGAGATAACCGGGGCCGACAAAGTAATTTTTCCGGGGGTGGGAAATGCAGCCTCCGCAATGGAATATTTAAAAAAAGCAGGGCTTGATAAAGTGATTGTTTCTCTTCAGCAGCCCGTATTGGGAATTTGCCTTGGGCTTCAGTTAATGTGCAATGAAAGCGAAGAAGGCGATACAAGATGCCTGGGTATTTTTGACGTGACGGTAAAGAAGTTCGGGGATTCTTTGCAAAACGGGAATTCTTTATTCAAAATTCCACAGATGGGCTGGAATACAATTAACAATCTTTCTTCCCCTTTATTTAACGGGATCAAAGAAAATTCATTTGTATATTATGTACATAGTTATTATGCTGAATTATCGCCGAAAACAATTGCCACCACCGATTATATAATTCCTTACAGTGCGGCCATGCGGCAGGATAATTTTTACGGAGTTCAGTTCCATTCAGAAAAATCTGCCGGTACGGGCATTCAAATCATTTCAAATTTTTTAAAAATTGTGTAGATGGAATTAATACCCGCAGTTGATATTATTGACGGGAAATGTGTACGCCTGTCGAAAGGCGATTTTACAAAGAAAATTGTATACAATAATAGCCCTGTTGATGTTGCGAAAAGCTTTGAAGCTGCGGGTTTAAAGCGGCTGCATGTTGTTGACCTCGATGGCGCAAGCGGGGAGGGCTTAAAAAACCTGCATACTCTTGAAAATATTTCACTGTATACAAATCTTATTATCGATTTCGGAGGTGGTATAAAAACAACGGACGATGTGAAAGCAGTTTTCAATGCAGGCGCTTCTATGATAAGTGTTGGAAGCGTGATAGTCAAAAACCCTGTATTATTTAAAAAATGGCTTATAGATTTCGGGCCACAAAAATTTCTGCCGGGAGCGGATGTTTTTGAAAAGAAAATAAAAATACATGGATGGAAGGAAAATACAGGCATCGATATATTTGATTTTATTGAAGGTCTTATCAAATTGAATATTGATAAAATATTTTGTACCGATATTTCCAAAGATGGCATGATGCAGGGGCCTTCAACAGAATTATATAAAGAAATCCTGAAAAGATTTCCTTCGCTGCATCTTATCGCCAGCGGCGGTATTTCATGTTATGAGGACCTGCTTATTTTAAAAGAAGCCGGCTGCAATGGAGTAATTATAGGTAAAGCATTTTATGAAAGAAAAATAACCATGCAGCAAATTAATGATTTTTTAAAAGACAATTAATGCTCGCAAAGAGAATCATACCCTGCCTGGATATCAACAATGGCAGGACCGTAAAGGGAGTCAATTTTGTAAATATAAGGGATGCAGGAGACCCTGTTGAGCTTGCTATGCACTACTCACGGGAAGGCGCAGACGAATTGGTGTTTCTTGATATTACAGCAACAATTGAAAAACGAAAAACACTGGTGGAACTGGTAAAAAAAGTAGCAGCCCATATTAATATCCCGTTCACTGTAGGTGGTGGAATTGCTTCCGTTGAAAATGCATTTGAATTGTTGCAAAACGGCGCTGATAAAATTTCCGTGAATTCTGCTGCTTTTAGAAATCCCGGTATAATAAATGAAATGTCGAATGAATTCGGAAGCCAGTGTGTAGTGCTTGCGATAGATACCAAAAAAGAACCCGGTGGAGACTGGTACGTTTATTTAAACGGCGGAAGAATAAAAACCGCGGTACGGGCTTATGATTGGGCGAAACAGGCAGTAGACCGCGGTGTTGGCGAAATTCTGCTGACATCTATGAACAATGACGGAACAAAGAATGGATTTGCCGAAGATATTACTTCATTATTTTCGGCAGATCTTCCCGTTCCTGTTATTGCCTCGGGGGGTGCAGGTACTATGCAGCATTTTGCAGATGTATTTATAAATGCCAATGCAGATGCTGCACTCGCAGCCAGTGTTTTTCATTTCCGGGAAATTGATATCCCGGCTTTGAAACAATTTTTATTCAAAAAAAATGTTACTATAAGATTATGAGGAAAAATTATGCAGAAGTAATAAAAAGAATTGATTTTTCGAAATCTGATGGTGGCCTTGTTCCTGTCATTATACAGGATTCTTCCACTAATGTGGTTTTAATGCTTGGGTTCATGAATCAGGAGGCGCTGCAGGAAACTATAGATACAAAACTTGTGACTTTTTATAGCCGTAGCAAACAGCGTTTATGGGTAAAAGGGGAAACCAGTAAAAACTTTTTACACCTTGTTGATATAAAAACTGATTGCGATTTTGATACATTGCTTATAAAAGCAAAACCTGACGGAATCGTTTGCCATACCGGTGCTGAAACCTGTTTTAATGAGCCAAATTCTTCAGATGATTTTTTACGGACCCTTGAAAAAATTATTGCCGGCAGAAAAAAACATCCCGTTTCCGGATCTTACACTTCAACATTATTTAAAAAAGGGATTAATGCTATTGCACAAAAGGTGGGGGAGGAAGCAATTGAGTTAGTTATAGAATCCAAAGATGACAATAGAAGGCTTTTTGTAAATGAAGCAGCAGATTTATTGTTTCATTACCTCGTTTTATTACAGGCAAAAAAAGTTACACTTGATGATGTTTTGGAACTTTTGAAAGAAAGGCATAATAAATGAGAATTGTGGACATAGTAATTAATACGAATGACGTGGGGGAGACTGATTGGTTTGGGCAATTACTGGCTTTAATTTTTCAGGATCGGATAAAAGTGTGGGGGATAAGTCCTTGGATAAAATAACACTATAAATCACATGAGTATTCGGGCCTATTAAAGGATTGAAAAGCAGATACTTATAGGGATTTGGAGCTTTGAGCGCTTTATAAATATCCCGCAATGCTTCCTCCTAATTGTTGGTCTCCAAAAATTGTTATTTTGCCCGGCATTATGGAAGGTATCGAATTAGTTGTTATAATGTTTAACCAGTATTGAGGAAGAGTCTGATCATCATCATCATGATCTTCTGAATCATAAACGCCAAGCGTAAACGTTCCTTGAACTGTATCACTAAGCGTGAATTGTAAAACGAACTTCTGGCCTCCGCCATTGTCGACCAAATTAACAAACTTCGTTACATCGGGCGATAATAAAAAAGGTGATAGTGAGCTTAAATTTCTTAGTCATGAGTATAGTCCCGGGTGCAAAGATATTTAATGAAAAATATTATTACTAAAATATTTAGCAAATTGATTTTTTTACATAGATTTGTGCTATAAAACATTTTATGCAGGACACATTAATTTATGAAGAGATCTTAGCCTATAAATGCACCATTGAATCTTTCAGTTGGCAGGGCAAAATTTACAATGCAGCCATGTCACCTGTATTGTATCCTGAAGAAGATTGGCTTGACTTTACAGGCAGTTTCACGGGACCGCTGATAGATCCTGACAGAGGAACAATTCATTTTACACTCCTGCAATAACGACAAATACACGTCTACCGGCCCTCAAACAATGATTGAGCCCGGAGTAATTATGAGGTGGTAAGATAATCACGAAGATAGAAAAAGGAACATCAAAGCAATTTTAATCAACATTTTAAGCGTGAAGTAAAATCGGATGAAAAATAATAGAATTTGTATGTTAACGGAACCCTCAATTGTATCAATCAGCACGCCTGTGAAATGCGGCTTCCCATCACCAGCAATGGATTATATGGAAGAACGCATTGATCTGAATTCAGAGCTAATCAAGCATCCACTGTCCACCTTTCTTATTGAGTGTGAGGGCAACTCAATGATCGATGCCTTTATACCACCCCGAGCAAAATTGCTTATTGACAGAAGCATTAACCCTAAGAATGGGGATATCGTGCTGGCGATACTGGACGGTGAGTTTACTGTAAAATATTTGAGGAAAAATGATTTTAAGTGTTGGTTGGTTCCGGCAAATAAAAAGCTTAAAGAAATTGAAATAACCAGTGACAGAGATTTTCAGGTGTGGGGTGTTGTGATATCAATCATTGTAAATCCTGACGATACAAAATGTTTGCTTTAGTTGATTGTAATAATTTTTATGTGAGCTGTGAGCGCTTGTTTCAACCTGAACTCCAAGGTAAGCCAATCGTTGTATTGAGCAATAATGATGGATGCGTTATTGCCCGTAGTGAGGAGGCAAAAGATTTGGGTATCGCAATGGCTACTCCGGCCTATTTAAGCGAAGAGTTGTTCAAAAAAAACAATGTAAAAGTCTTCAGCAGCAATTATACTTTGTATGGGGATTTAAGCGATCGCGTCATGAAGACCCTTGCTCTGTTTGCGCCTAAAATGGAACTGTATTCTATTGATGAAGCTTTCCTGGATTTAAGCGAACTTACTCATGCAAACCTTCTGCAGCTTGGTATAACAATTCGCAAAACAATTATGCAGAATATAGGAATACCTGTAACTGTTGGCATCGCTCCTACAAAAACCCTTGCAAAGATGGCTAACCGGTATGCGAAGCAAAGATTTAAGGAAAAAGGAGTTTTTGCCGCATCGGATACGACACTTGTTAATGAAATGCTTGAATTTACGGAAGTAAGCGATATATGGGGTATAGGAATGCAATATGCCATGCTGCTGAAAAGAAATGGATTTGATTATGCGAAGGATATTTTGAAAATTCCACCAGAATGGATGCGGGTCAACATGGGTGTAGTCGGACTGCGATTGTGGCATGAATTACGCGGTATACCTTCAATTGCCTGGGATTTTAAGCCTAAGGCAAAAAAGAACATTTGCACCAGTCGCTCATTTGGTAAGATAACAGACGATTATTCAATTGTTAAGGAAGCAATTAGTAACCACGCAGCTACCTGTGCTCAGAAGCTGAGAAGTCAGCAATCCATTTGTGAAAAAGTTCATGTTTTCATTGCGACCAATCCTCATAGAATTGAGCACAAGCAATACATGCACTCAATAAACATTCAATGCGCAACTGCCACCAATGATACTGCTGAAATTATCAGGTATGCCTTAAAAGGCCTGCAGATAATTTTTAAACCAGATGATTATTATTATATGAAGTGTGGAGTAATGGTTTTAAATATAATTCCGGAGACAAGTTTACAAATAAATATGTTTGATGTCCATGACAGAACAAAAGATAAAATACTTGCAGGGATAATGGATCAGGTCAACCAACAAATGGGAAAAGATACGGTCCGGATGTCAGTACAACGTTTTGAAGGACGTTACAAGCTTAGGACTGATCATTTAAGTAAAAAATATACTACCGATATCAATCAGATTTTAAAAGTGAAAATTTGAATCATGTTTAATCCATTCGCACGGTTTGAGCCAGGATTTATCCCGGGATTCCGCAATTTAAAAAAGCGATACCTGGTATTGCAAACATTTAAACGGGAGAATAATTTATTTAAAGACCCAGCGAAAAGTTATGTTATAGTCACTCATTATGATAATCCTGGAGGGGCAAAAGAACATTTGAATGCAGTGAAGGAAGATAAATTTGCTCAACTTATGGATCTGGAAAATGCAATTGATAGAAATAGATTGTTAGAAATGTTAAGCATCAATTCAGCTTATATAGTATACTCAATACTGGACGCCAACCCCAAAACAACAAAAAATGCTATTGATAAAATATTTAAATACAAGATTCAGAAGTATATTTCAAATAATACACAATGGAGAATTGGAAGAGAGCAAACTGTAGTTCCGTCTCTTGAAACAACTTTTGGAGAGTTATTTGTAATTTTGAAATCCTCCGGCCAAACTATCAGAGTGAAGTTGGAAGAACTGGAGGCCTTGTAATTATGTGCTATCATATTTCATTTGAGATTAAGCTGGAAAGTATAGCAAATTATTTTCCTGATGTTGTAATAGATGATCAGCCGGAGTTAGAGTTTTCTCCATCGCCCTATATAAACGGCTTTAGCCACCTGCCTCATAGAGTAATGGTTCAAAGTACTAAGGACAACAAAAGGCATTTTCCTTCAATGATTTGGGGCATCCTGCCCTCCTATGTAAGGAACATGGATGAAGCAAAAAAATTCTGGAATGGGTATAAAGATGATAGTGGTAAGTGGCATACGGGTTATACAACCCTAAATGCGATGGGTGAGGAAATGTTCGAGAAAAAGCTATACAAAGATGCTGCTTTAACCAGGCGATGTATTGTGTTTGTGGATGGCTTTTATGAATCATACCATTACTATCCCGTTGGCAAAAAAGGGCAACGGTTAAAGACACCCGTGACTTATCCTTTTCATATCCGGTTAAAAGACAATCAATATCCCTTTACAATGTTTGCCGGGATATGGAGTCCTTGGAAACAGACTGAAGTAGATAAGGATACCGGGGAAGTTATAACCAGGACCATCCCGTGTTTTTCAATTGTAACTACTGTTGCTAACGAATTAATGGCGAAAATTCATAATTCAAAAAAACGAATGCCGACTATACTTACAAGAGATTTAGCAGACGAATGGCTGCAGGCTGATATATCGGAACAAAGAATTAAAGAGATAGCGATGAATCAATACCCTTCTGCATCAATGGAAGCGTTTAATGTTCCAAAGGACTTTCAAAAGCTGGAGTATCCTAAACAAGTGCAAATTTATCCGGAACTGGAAAGGGAGTTTTGTTGAATAATTTATAAATCATCTATCCTGTATTCAGGCGGTAGAACGTTTTTTCACAGCCATTACCAACCGCGATTATACCACTTGTGCTCATTCCTAATTAGTAACCGATTGCCTTTGGGATAAAAATCCATAATGACCGGGTTGTCATCTTTTTCGGGGAGTAAAGTGTAACAAGTTTTCTGTTCAACACAATAAATCGCATCATCCGGCTCCTCTTTAAATTTAGGAAGTGGCAATCCTTCAGGCTTCGATAGCTGGTATTTGTCCATATCTTTACCCTTATTTAATGACTCCGCAACGACATAGCCGTCTTATTTCAGTGCTTGACAAGCGTCAGCCCGACGTCACAGTTGTGCTGGAAAATGTATTTGATCCGCATAATGTCTCCGCAGTTATGCGTACCTGTGATGCGGTGGGTATCCAGGATGTTTACATTTTGAACAACCGTATTCCTCCGCATAAAAAATGGGGATACAGGAGTTCATCTACGGCAGCCGAATGGCTCACGATCCACCAGTTTGCGGATGCTGAGAAGTGTTTCGAAGAAATAAGAAAACGATATGGGAAAGTATATACCACTCACCTGAGCGACGGCACAGTTGATGTTTTTAACCTGGATCTTACCGAATCTGTGGCGCTTGTATTCGGTAATGAAACTTTCGGAGTTAGCGAAGATATCCGCCGGTATTCCGACGGCGATTTTATCATTCCACAGGTTGGAATTATCAAATCACTCAATATTTCTGTCGCCTGCGCCGTTACGCTTTATGAGGCTTTTCGCCAAAAACGGGCGAAAGGGCATTATTTGCAACCCCGGATACCGGAAAACGAGCTTCAAAATCTTCAGAAGAGGTGGGGAATTAATTAATTCACATTCGATAAAGTTTATAGTTTGTACTGAAAGC
The DNA here is from genome assembly GCA_040005125.1 of Ginsengibacter sp. Classification (GTDB taxonomy): domain Bacteria; phylum Bacteroidota; class Bacteroidia; order Chitinophagales; family Chitinophagaceae; genus Ginsengibacter. The sequence continues at coordinate 2,746 of JBDTZL010000145.1, read as the reverse complement.
AAAAGCCCTCAAACCAGGATATATGAAATTTTGGCTGATTAGATATCTGTAATTCTGCCACCCTATGTTATAGATATGACAACAAAACTGATTAAAAGTTTTGGTACAATTATTCGTGTACATTTGCAACCCAATAAATAAATCAAAAAAAATTTTACTATTATGGCAAAAGACAATTTTCAACTCTTTGATGACAGAGTTCTTGTGAAACCAAATGCAGCCGAAGAAAAAACGGCCGGAGGTATCATTATTCCTGATACAGCAAAAGAAAAACCCCAAAAAGGCACCGTAATCGCTGTAGGAAAAGGCAAATATGCCGACCAGACGGGCAATTTAATACCAATGCAGGTGAAAGCAGGAGATACCATTATGTATGGTAAATACGGAGGAACAGAAATTACCATAGAGGGAGAGGATTATTTAATTATGAGAGCTTCCGATATTTTAATGAAAGTGAGTTAACCAATATTTATTTAAAAAACTTTAATCAACAATAATTATGTCAAAACAAATATTTTTTGAAATTGAAGCCCGCAATAAAATGAAGAAGGGCGTAGATACATTGGCAAACGCAGTAAAAGTAACCCTGGGGCCAAAAGGCCGTAACGTGGTTATTGAGAAAAAATTTGGCGCTCCCGCTGTAACTAAAGATGGTGTAACGGTTGCTAAGGAAATTGAGCTGGAAGATCCTATTGAAAATATGGGTGCACAAATGGTAAAAGAAGTGGCTTCTAAAACTGCGGATATTGCAGGTGACGGTACCACAACTGCCACTGTACTTGCCCAGTCTATTATAAGCGAAGGTTTGAAAAATGTTGCTGCCGGCGCAAATCCAATGGATTTGAAACGCGGTATTGACAAAGCTGTAATAGCTGTTGTTGAGCATTTGAGAGGTCAATCCGAAGCCGTTGGTGAAAATAATAATAAAATTGAGCAGGTGGCTTCTATTTCTGCCAATAATGATGAGTCAATAGGAAAGCTTATTGCACAGGCCATGACTAAAGTGGGGAAAGAAGGTGTTATTACTGTTGAAGAAGCAAAAGGAACCGATACTACGGTAGAAGTTGTAGAGGGTATGCAGTTTGACCGCGGGTATAGTTCAGCATATTTTGTTACCAATAGCGAAAAGATGGAAGCTGAGCTGCAAAATCCTTACATATTAATATACGATAAGAAGATATCTACCATGAAAGATATTCTTCACATACTTGAAAAAGTTGCACAGAGTGGCCGCCCGCTTTTGATAATTTCAGAAGACCTGGAAGGTGAAGCATTGGCAACCTTAGTTGTAAATAAATTGCGTGGTACACTTAAAGTGGCTGCTGTAAAAGCTCCTGGCTTTGGTGACCGCAGAAAAGAAATGCTGCAGGATTTAGCAGTACTTACAAAAGGAATTGTAATCAGTGAAGAACAGGGATACAAACTGGATAATGCCGACCTTACTTATTTAGGTGAAGCAGCTTCGGTTACTATTGATAAAGACAATACAACCATTGTTGGTGGCAAGGGCGATAAAAAAGATATCACTGCCCGTGTAAACCAGATTAAAGCGCAGATTGAAACAACAACATCCGATTACGATAAAGAAAAATTACAGGAGCGTCTTGCTAAATTAAGCGGTGGTGTTGCTGTATTGTATATTGGCGCAGCCACTGAAGTAGAAATGAAAGAAAAGAAAGATCGTGTTAACGATGCTTTACATGCTACCAGGGCTGCTGTTGAAGAAGGGATTGTAGCGGGAGGTGGCGTTGCTTATATTCGCGCTATTGAAAGCCTTGAAACGCTGAAAGGTATCAATGAAGATGAAACCACTGGTATCCAGATAGTGAAACGTGCGGTTGAAGAACCATTGCGCCAGATCGTTATCAACAGTGGTATCGAAGGTAGTATTGTTGTTCAGAAAATAAAAGAAGGTAAGGGAGATTTTGGTTTCAATGCCCGTACTGAAGTTTATGAAAACCTGATGGCAGCAGGGGTTATTGACCCAACAAAAGTTACCCGCATTGCGCTGGAAAATGCAGCTTCAATTGCAGGTATGTTATTAACTACAGAATGCGTTATATCTGACAGGCCTGAAAAAGACAAGCCTTCTATGCCTCAAATGGGCGGTGGCGGAATGGGTGATATGGGATATTAATCTTTTCTATGTATGACGTGCGATGTAAGATGTACGATGTAAAATATAAGGCTCCCCTTGCAGAAATGCAAGGGGAGTTTTTTTTGTATATAAAGTGATTTTACCAATTGCTAATATTGCATTTACAGCATTGGCATGCAATTGTGTAATTTTTTTATTAGGACCAGGTTTGTATAGTTAAGAATTATACGTTGCAGCAAGACCATGAATATTTTAACACTCATTACCATTTCAAACATTTTTATTACAAGTTGTGGACAAACAAATACCTTGTTGACCAAGTATGCGCCAATTCCTAATGGGGAAAAACAGAAAAAAACTTTTATATTATCTCGAAATGATACGGTTAAACCAATTGCAGAATCAATGAATAAATATTTCCCTTTTTGAAATAGTTGATACTGACGGACATTACCGGGTTATTGCTCAACTTGAAGGTACTGGGCACATTACACAAATCTTAGGGAAGCTCGGCAAAGAACTTTTAAAACACGTTGTCTTTGATCCCGAAGGAGGGGCTTGACCCAATGACCCAATGACCCAATAACCCAATAACCCAATGACCCAATGACCCAATGACCCAATGACCCAATGACCCAATGACCCAAT
>JBDTZL010000212.1:0-8834 GCA_040005125.1 Ginsengibacter sp. | reverse complement strand
TAAATAATGCCTCCGGAACATTCAAATGGGGAGTGGAGGTGTCAGGCCACTTCAAGTGGCCAGGCACCTAAGCAAGAGTCACCGTTAATAAGAAATCAATAAGAGATTATTTTGAAAAAACAGACGAATGCTTTATTCATAGGTATCTGGCCACTTAGAGTGGCCAGATACCGCGAGCACTCCAAAAAAGGAATGAAAAGATGCCGGGCCACTCAAGTAGCCTGACATCTGTCGAAGAATGGATCTAAAGCTGCAGAATTTTATTTAGCTATCCAGATTTTTGTGCTTGTCTGGTCGCTTCCATTTGTTTCTTCCTGCCAATTTTTGAAATTATAAGTTTGCTCGGAAGCAGGATATTGTACCCGCTGAAAGCCACCGTAAGTTTGTGTATAATAGGCAGCATTATTGGGATCCATTGGAGTGAGCCCTCCGGTTCTTCTCAATAATGTCCACGCCTCCCATGGCTGACGAAACAGGTCAATCCATTCCTGCGCATAAATTTGTTTTAGAGGGTCAGCTGTATTGAAAGCCACTACAGGGTTGGCAAGTAAGGCTGTTATCGTTCCAGCATCGGGCAAGCCGGTTGGCTTATTAACAACCCACACCTGCGAATTGATTGCCATAGTTGTCCAGAAGTTTACAGAGGCTGTAATTCCTGCATAATATTCAGTTTGCGCTGTGGTAGCATCTGCGGCAACACCAACTCCCCTGGCATAAACTTCTGCTTTCAGGAAATGCACTTCAGCCGCGGTCATAAATAATTCCGGGATGTTTTTATCGCGTCCCCAGTAGTAATTAAAATCTGAATAATTATTAACGGTTGGCGGATTTCCATTTCCATTTTTATTTGACCAATCAGCATCTCTTATGCCATGGTTATAAGGATCTCCTCCATCGGTAGTTGAGGAAGTTGGATTTTGTGGGAATGGGTTCCAGTTACCTGCATTGTTTGGTTCAAAAAAGATCTTGCATCTTGGGTCAAATATCCCTGTGCCGTCCGGGTTATTATTGGCAGACATCCATTGCCACATAGTAGTGCCCATACGTAACCTGCATTCCTGGCCAAATGAAAATTCTCTTGCACCCAAATCCAGGTTGGGGATATTGGAAGGATACAGGCCTATATTATCTACTGTATAATCTGATAAAAGTGGCTTGCTTAGCGCATCTGTTATTTGAGGCGTTGCATCTGCGGCGTCTTTATCATACATAGTAAGCGCGATGCGCAGCCGGAGTGAGTTGGCAAATTTTATCCATTGACCGATATCATTTTTCAGGACTAAATCACCACTGCCTAAAGAGAACTGTTTGGGATCGGTCGCATTAAAATTATCCACAGCCCACTCAAGATCATTCAGGCAGGATACATATATGCTTTGTTGTTTATCGTAAGGTGGAGAATAATCCGCCGGCTGATGATCAATTGCATTGCCTGCAAGAGAATAAGGCATGTCACCATAAAAGTTGGACAGCTTAATCGCTTCATAGGCCCTGAGGGTTTTCATCATAGCCTTTACGTTAGTATAAATAGTGGAATCGTGACTGGCAGCAATAGTACTCATCATAGCTTTATAGTTGGAAAGGTTATGATAGAAATTTGACCATTCATCAGACGGGCCGCCATCATACGAATAATCCGGCTTGGTGTAAACTATTCCCTGTTGTGTGATCGGATACCAGTAAGAGTTCATAGTTGCCTGGTCGCCATATGTAAGAAACAAATTGCTGGTAAATGCTATATAAAGCTGCTGAACACTTGCTGAAGGCGATCCGTTCCAGGGTGTATTGATTTTCTTAAAATCTTTTGTACATGAACCAAATACCACAATAAATATAAGAATAGCCCCAATTTTCACCCGGGAGTTGCTTTTTTGATGTTTCATAATAAACTTATTTAACATTGAAAATATTATTTAATTTCTTTTAAAAACCGGCTCTCACCGATATGCCAAAGGAACGAACCCCCGGTAATTGTGCCCATTGAATACCCTGCGCATTTCCTGTGCCGTTTATGCCCTCAGGATTAAGTTTATCCGGCAGTGTTGTGAAGAGGTAAAATAAATCCCGGCCTATTAAAGAAACAGATAGATTTTGTATTACTTTGGTGCTGTTAATGACCCTTTGGGGTATTCTGTACGTAAGACTTACTTCACGCAATTTACCCCAGCTATTGGTAAATATTGCATTGCTTCTAACCAGTGGAACATTGCTCCAGGATTGGTAGTTACCTGCATATTTCCACCATGAATTTACTACAGCGGTATTTACTTTACCATCAGCTGTTACGCCCGGCAGTATTACACCAACGTTTGCCGAACTGCCATCAGGGAAAGTGTAGGGCAATCCATGTCCATCACGCTCCCATACAGTTTCAGGCGCCTCACCCTGCCCCATAATGGATGAATAATCGGCAGACCAGATCTGGCCACCAATTTTAAAATCTGTGAGCACATATAAACTTAAATTTTTGTAATGGAAGGTGTTGGATATACCTCCTGTTAACTTTGGTGTGGCATTTCCTATTTTTACAAAATCAGCACTGGGGGCATATTGCGAACCTATAACATTACCGGCGTTATCCTTAATAAGATTAACCACTTTTTGCCCATTCATATATTGATAATCATAACCATATATTGTGCCGTAATCATCGCCAACACGGGCATTCATAGTAACACCATTTCCGCTAAACCAGGAGCCAATTGGAATCTGGTCTACACCCGGCGCGATAGATACCACTTTATTTTGATTATGCGCCCCGTTTATTGAGATGTCCCATCCAAAATTCTTTTTGTTTACAATGTTTGCATTGATAATAAATTCTATCCCATTGTTTCTTAGAGCACCGGTATTGATAGTTAACCTGTCGGCACCGGAGGAGGTCGCAATATTCACAGGTAAAATCTGATCATATGAATAGATGTTATAATAGGTAAAGTTCAAATTAATCCTGTTATTAAAGAACCCGAGATCAGTGCCTATTTCATACGATCTGGATTTCTGTGGTAACAGCGCAGATAAGGAAGGCAATGTTGTAGGTACAGCCAATCCACCGGTAAATCCACCTAAACCAGGTTGCAAATAAGTAAAGATTGTCTGGTAAGGCACTGTTCCATTCGCACTCTGTGATGCCGCAAACCGGAGTTTCCCATAGCTCAACACTTTTTTAACAGCTTCCATTTTTAATGCGTCTGTAAATACAAAACTCAGGTTGGCAGAAGGATAGAAAAATGAAAGGTTCGCTGCCGGCAAAGTGGAAGACCAGTCATTGCGCCCGCTTAATTCCAGGAAAAGATATTTTTTGTAATCTAAATTTAAGATGCCGTATGCGGAATTGATCTCAGTTTCTGAGCGGTTTTCAGTTGGTTTAGGGAAAGGGTTTGTACCGGCATAATTGGTGAGGTTGTAAGTAAACGGGTAAAGAAAAGGCCCCGGGTTACTGGCATATAAATCATATAATTTATTATGATAATTACTACCGCCTACGCTGAGGCTGGCATTAATATTATTGAATAAATTATCCTTATGCGCAGTCACAAGGCCGTCTAAATTAACCGTAGTTACCTTAGCCAAATCATTAGAATAAGACCCATTCGAAAGGCCCTCTGCATCTGTAGGCCTGTTCTTCGTTTCAAACTGGTTTGTGTAATAGTTTATTCCTGTATGCCCCGTAGCATTCAGCCATGGGAGAATATCTGCAGTAAGTTTAATTGAACCAAGCAATTGGTTTTGAGTAAAGGTAGTGTTATTTTGAAAGGTGTTCCACCAGTAATCCTGTATCCCCATGCTTGGGTAAGGAGCGTTCGCATCAAGGGTTGTGTTTTTTGATCCGTCGGGATTTAAATACAAGCTTCTCTCGATGGCTTTATAATCTGCAGGCAGGCCATACATGGTAATATATCCGGGACTCGGTATCGCATTTCCATTAAGATCGTACCCGGTAGTGTTAGGGACATTTAGCCTGCTGATATTTGTATAGCTTCCTGTTGCTTCTACTTTTACTTTTTTGCTAACATTAATAGAAGATCCGATATTAAAAACGTTTTGCGTTGAATTGCTGTTGTAAGTAATTGCATCATTATCAGTTCTCGTGTAAGAAACGCGTAAAGTACCTACATCACCGGCACCCGAAAAGGAAACATTATGAGTATTAGTGTTTCCTGTTTTGTAAAAGCTTTTAAAAATATTTGGATTAGCAGTGTAGGGCCGTGTAGTGCCATCCCACCAAACCAAAGGCTGCCCGTTCATTTTAGGCCCCCAGGATACGCCGTCGCCCGGAAATCCAATAATTCCATAAAAATTGTCTCCACCGGGAACTACCGAATGAGGGCCATATTGATCATTTTCATTGAACTGCCTGTCGTTCCCGTTGCCATCTTTATAAAACGAAGGATTTGCTGAGTATAAAGTTTCCGTCATGCCGCTGCCATACTCGTTTTGCAATTTCACATACCTGTAAGGGTCGTTCCAACGGTCAGAGAAATTGTAGCTCAATCCCAGCCCTTTTTCCTTACCTCCTTTTTTCGTGGTTATTAAAAGAACTCCATTGGCGCCACGTGCACCATACAAAGCTGCTGCGGTAGGCCCCTTCAACACATTTACACTTTCTATATCATCGGGGTTGACTGTGTTTAAAAAAGAGCCGTAATCAGTTCCCTGGGTAGACCTTACATCTGTATTATTACCTAAAAGGTTTTGGGTAGAAAGATCCTGCCCCTGTGGCAATATAGGCTCATTATCTACCATCACTCCATCAATAACAATCAAGGGCTGGTTATTGCCCAGCAAGCTGTTGTTTCCTCGTATCACAATACGGCTGGAGCTGCCTTCAACGCCATTCGGCACGGTAACATTCAGGCCGGCAGCTTTCCCAATTAACCCCTGGGCGATATTTGGCGGGTCGGCTTTAATAACATCCGAACCTTTAACCTGCTGGTCAGAATATCCTAAAGACTTTGCTTCCCTTTTGATTCCCAGCGCTGTTACTACCACTTCATTTAATTGCCGGTTGTTTTCAATAAGCGCTACCTGTATATTATTATCATTTCCTACAATAATTTGTTTCAATTCATAGCCAACAGATGTAAAAATCAATACATCTCCTTTTTCTGCATCAATATTAAAAACACCCTCATTATCGGTGGAGGTACCACTGGTTTTGCCCTTTATTGTTACAGTAACTCCGGCAACAGGTTTGCCCTCATTATCGACCACCTTACCTGTTATTACATTCTGTGGCGCATCCAAATTTGATTGTGTTTCTACAGCAAGCACATTGGAAAATCCAATGCTTTGAATACCAGATGTTGATTTTTCGGCATCCTTAACAGGAAGAATAACAAAAGTGTTGTTATTGATCTTCTTATAAGTAAGCCCGGTATTCTTCAGAACTTTATCCAGTATTACTTCCACATCCTCATTCATATTATCAACAAGATTCACAACTTTATTGCTCAATAGCTGGTTGGAGAACATAAAGAAAACTCCCTTAACCTTATTAAGATCTTTCAAAACATTGATGAGTTTGTTCTTTTCGTTTTTGTCACCGGCCTGTAAATATGCGCCGGATTTTTTTGTATTTACATTCTTTGCATTACCCGTGTTATAGGAATAAGTATTTTGCGCGTTCGCTCCCGCAATATTTATGCATAAAAATGCGCTTATTAAACACAGTAGCAATAGTGTGATTTTGGGTATTCTCATTTTGCAGCTTTTAATGTTTGAATAATTTATTGAATTTCAGTTATAATAGTAATAGAGTCTTTTGTATGAACTACTTTAATTTCCTGCATGGCATCGAGCGATTGCAATAAAACATCGAGGTTGTTATTAGGCATTATGCCGGTAATGGTTTCTGTGCCTATATTGTTTCCCCGGAGTTTAACTTCCACACCGTAATGTTCTTTAATAATATGGGCCACGTCAGTTAAAGAAGTATTATCAAAAACCAGTTTATTATCAGTCCAGGCTATATAATCCTCTTTGCTTATAGTTTTCTTCTGAATCTGTTCATTGCTGAATTCAACAAGATCCCCGGGCTTCATCAATATCTCCCCCTCGCCCCTACGACGGATTTTTACACTGCCTTCTTTTAATACGATACTGCTTTTGCCATTGAGGTTGATAACATTGAAAGATGTACCGGTAACTTCGATATCAAATGCGTCTGTATGTACTATAAACTTATCATGATCAGGGGTCTTTTTAACATGAAAGAAAGCCTCTCCTTTGATCCAGACTTCACGGGGAGTCCCATTTTTCCATTGTGTGCCATAAGTTATGGTGCTATGTGCATTCAGGATAACTTCGGTGCCGTCGGGTAGCTTGTCTTTTTTTATCTGACCGTAATTTGTTGCCAGTTGTGATTTTCCGGGGGAACGAAAAACAAAGCTGAGGGCAAATGCCAGTGAAAGTATTAAAACAGCAGCAACTGCATACCAGGCCCTTCTTACTGTATTACTGATCACTTTGGCAGAAGTATGATCAGCCTGCATGGAAAAGCGAAGCCTCGCTTCAGCATTAGCAAGTTGTTGACCGTTTACAGGAATATCTTTCATACGTGTAAACTTTAGAATAGAAGCAGCTTCATTTGCCATCGGAATTTTTGCGAGGTTATTGCTCAACCAGAGATCCCAGTCTGCTATATCTTTTTGATCAGTTTTAAAAGCCCATGAAAGAAAACTCTGATCGCCAATAAAATCTTCTATACTGCTGTAATTGTCGTTCATATTTTACCTCTTATATTTACTATGTGTATGGCTTGCAGAATTTGTAATCAATTATTTAAAAAAAAAAATTATACTTGTGTTTTCGCGGAGCTTCTTTTTATTCTGACTGCCTACTGTGAATTTGTTTTAAACTGGATGGATATATTTTCGATTCACTGCAAAACTGATCGTCTCCAGTGTTAAAGAATGAACATTATGGCATTAAATGACACTAATAGAGATACTGAATTATGGAGTCAGTTCAGAAATGGAAATGCTGAATCATTTGTATCTATATTTAGAAATTATTACAGCGACTTGTTTAATTATGGTTGTAGAATAACAGGTGATCATGCAATTATAGAAGATTGCATCCAGGACCTTTTTATCGACTTATGGCGTACCCATGGAAAGGCTGAAATTCTCTCATTCAAAGCTTATATCTTCAAGGCTTTCAAATTCAAGTTAATAAAAGCAATCGGCAAAAAAGCTAAAACAAGCAGTTTTGTACCGGAACTTCACGAAAATGAATTTGAAATAAGCCATGAAATGCTTTTGATAAATGACCAGGAAAATAAAGAACTTAAACAAAAAGTTTTCAATGCTATTCAGGAATTGTCTCCCCGCCAAAAAGAAATAATTTATTTAAAATTTCATGAGAACCTTGGTTATGCAGAGGTAAGTGAAATTATGAACATAAATTACCAGGCTGCCCGCAACCTTGTTTCGCAGTCAGTTAAAGTATTAAAAAAAATAATTACTATTCAACTTATCTTTATCTTACTTTTTCACTGAAGAGAGTACTCAGCATTATCAATCCATTACAAACCAGGGTAGCTGATACTCTTTTTGTAAAATATCAAATATTAAATAAAGTTTTATGATTGATTCTCTTGAGAAAATTCCCGTAGAAATTTTCAGCACCCCGAAAGAAGGGTCACAACATGTTGCACGGATAATTTCTGATCTCATAAAAGAAAAAAACGCCAAAGGCCAGAAGGCTGTAATTGGCCTTGCAACAGGCTCCACTCCCAAATCGTTGTATGCCGAACTGGTGAAGCTGCATGTAGAGGAGGGATTGAGTTTTAAAAACGTGATCACTTTTAACCTTGATCAGTATTACCCAATGGAGCCGAATGCGCTCAACAGCTATCATTATTTCATGCGGAAATATTTGTTTGAACAAACAGATATAGATCCTGAAAATTATTTTTTGCCAAACGGAATGATTCCAAAAGAAAAGATAAAAGAACACTGCGCAGATTATGAAAAAAAAATTGCGGATGCAGGTGGTATCGATCTCCAGATTTTGGGCATAGGAAGCAACGGGCATATCGGCTTTAATGAACCCGGCTCCCCGGTTTATTCAAAAACGAGACTGGTTACTTTAGAGAATTCAACACGCATTGCCAACTCTCATGAGTTTGGAAATATATCGCAAGTTCCGCGGATGGCGATAACAATGGGCATCAGCACCATCATGAAATCACGCCGCATTATTTTACTGGCATGGGGCAAAACGAAAGCCCCGGTGATTCAAAAAGCGGTGGAGGGAAAGCCAACAGAAGAAGTGCCCGCGTCTTTATTGCAAAATCATGACAACTGCACTTATGTACTTGATAAATTTGCAGCCTCAGAGCTTACAAGATTTAAATCTCCATGGCTCACCGGCGAATGCGAATGGACACCGAATATCATTAAGAGCGCGGCGATAAGTCTCGCATTAAAACTGGATAAACCGGTATTGAGCCTTACCAACCATGATTATAATGAATTTGGCCTCAGTGATCTATTGGTTGAAAAGGGCGATGCTTACGAAACAAATCTTGAAGTGTACTATATGCTTCGCGACAGTATAACAGGATGGCCCGGGGGCAAGCCAAAAGGCGCCGGCAGCAATCATCCCGAAAGAAGCACTCCCTTTCCAAAAAAGATCCTCATCTTCTCCCCTCACCCCGATGATGATATCATCAGTATGGGAGGCACATTCATGCGATTGCAGGACCAGGGGCACAACGTGCATGTTGCATACCAAACAAGTGGCAACATCGCAGTTACTGATGAGTTTGTAACACGCTTTCTCGATTTTACTGTTGGATTTGAGAAAATTTTTGACATAGACAATAC
>JBDTZL010000246.1:0-8836 GCA_040005125.1 Ginsengibacter sp. | reverse complement strand
GGAAAAATTGATGGAATGGTTACTGCCCCTCTTCATAAAAAAAATGTTCAGCGTGGGGATTTTTCTTATACAGGCCACACACCTTTCCTTAAAAGTTTTTTTGGTGTAAATGATGTATTGATGTTGCTAACAGCAGAAAATTTTAAAGTGGGGCTTGTTACAGAACACATCCCGGTAAAGGACATCGCATCTTATATCACGAAAGACAGTATTGTGAGTAAATTATCCATACTGCATGCTTCGCTGAAACGGGATTTTGATATTGAAAGGCCGAAAATCGCTGTGTTGGCATTGAATCCTCATGCCGGCGATGATGGAATTATTGGAAACGAAGAGGAAGATATTATCAGGCCTGCTATAAAAGAAGCAAAACAACACAACATGTTGGTCGTTGGACCTTTTAGTGCGGATGCCTTTTTCGCAAGGGGTCAATATAATAAGTTTGATGCCGTATTGGCAATGTATCACGATCAGGGCCTTATACCCTTTAAATCTCTTGCATTTGGCGAGGGTGTAAATTTTACCGCGGGATTACCAGGAATTCGCACAAGCCCGGATCATGGAACGGCTTTTGATATTGCGGGAAAGGATCAGGCAGATCCTTCCTCATTCAGGGCAGCCATATTTTGCTGCATCGATATTTTGAATAACCAAAGAACCTATGAAGGAAACCGTAAAAATCCTATTAATAAAATGAGTGCTGCTGTTGTTGCAGGGGCTGTTGATGAAAAGATAAGTGAATAAGGCTGATCTGGTTTCTATGATTCATCACATAATAAGTAGAAGGTAACTGGCGTTATCTATTTCCATACCAGGTGAAGAAGGGGGTATAATTATTTTTCTAATTTTATTTTTTTGCAGGAATCTGTCGTTAAAATTAATAAGTATATAACTTAAGTATAATATAGTTTTACTTTAAAACTTAATTATACTTTTGTAAACTAATTGCTTATTTATAATATTGAGGCATGGATAATATTTTGTTAAGCGGGGGACTGGCGTTTTTAATTACCTTTTTTTCGATACCCGTAATAATCGAAGTTGCCAAAGATAAAAAGCTCTTCGATGAACCCGATGAAAGAAAAGTGCATAAAGCCGTAACACCTACATTGGGAGGTCTTGGCATTTTTGCCGGTTTCATCGTTGCGTCTTTAATGGGTGTTCCTCCTTCAGCGTCATCAGTACTTCAGTATTTTATGGCGGCCATCATGGTGATCTTCTTTCTTGGAATAAAAGATGATATCTTAATACTATCTGCCACAAAAAAATTTATTGGCCAGCTCGTTGCAGCTGGCATCATTATTAAGTTTGGCGGTGTAGAAATTAACAACATGCATGGCTTTTTGGGCTTGCATGAAATTCCACACACAGTAAGTGTTTTACTTACCCTTTTTACAATTGTAGTAATTACAAATTCTTTTAACCTTATTGATGGAGTTGATGGACTTGCCGGCTCTCTTGGATTATTAACTTCTTCTATTTTTGGAATATACTTCCTGGTTACGTCTCAATTAATGTACGCAGTTATGGCTTTTTCACTGGTGGGGAGCCTGGTTGCGTTCCTTATATATAATTTTTCCCCCGCAAAGATCTTTATGGGTGATACGGGCTCCTTGCTTATTGGCCTTTTAAATTCGGTTTTTGTTATTAAATTTATGACCGTCGCTGCAGATCCATCCCTGGGGCTACCCCTTGAATCTGCACCTGCTATTGGTTTTGCAATATTGATTGTTCCGCTTTTCGATACACTGCGCGTAGTTAGCATCAGGATCATCAGCAGGCGTTCACCATTTAGCCCTGATAGAAATCATATTCATCATTTTTTGCTGGACCTTGGTTTAAGCCATAAAATGATTTCACTCACCTGTATAGGCACCAATATCATCTTCATAGCCCTGGCATATTTTTTACGTTTCACAGGAACCACAATGGTGATTCTTGCCCTATCCAGCGTTTCTTTACTGCTTGTGAGTCTCATTTATTACAGTCGTCCGAAATCAAAAACAATTTCTTTATCAGGACTTAGTCAAAAGGAAACGATCATCAAGTCCCGCAAAATACTTACTCTTGCAAGTGAACCAGTAGAACAGGATTAGGCTGTATTAACTTTTTTATCCATCTGATTTTACTAATTTTGTTCCCGTTTTAAGCATCACATCTTATAGTGAGGTATTTTTTTGTTATAAACTGAAAGACAATGGCAAACGATTTAGCAGGAATATTGGACGATGGCACCAATTCAATGAAAAAAGCGATAGATCATTTCGAAACCGAACTCGTAAAAATCCGTGCAGGTAAGGCAAGCCCCAATATGCTTGATGGTATTGTAGTCGATTATTACGGCAATCCTACACCAATAAGCCAGGTTGGTAATTTAAGTGTGATGGATGCACGCACACTTACTATTCAGCCATGGGAAAAAAATATGCTTCAGCCAATAGAGCGGTCTATAATTGCTGCCAACATTGGGATTAATCCGCAAAACGATGGCAATATCATTCGTCTATTTTTGCCACCGCTCACCGAAGAAAGAAGAAAAGAGCTGGTAAAAAGAAGCAATGCAGAAGGGGAACATGCAAAAATAGCCGTGCGCAATATTCGCCGTGATGCTATTGAACATATAAAAAAACTGCAAAAGGAAGGATTAAGTGAAGATGCAGCAAAAGATGGAGAAAGCGATATGCAGGAAATTACCAATAATTATATTTCTCTTGTAGATAAACACCTCGAAGCAAAGGAAAAAGAAATCATGGCGGTATAAATTTTAGAAAGCTACTATTGAAAGAACAATTACTGATATTGATCTCCACGCCGTTATACCTCGCAGTCATTGGATTGGAGATGATTCTAAGTCATCTTCATCTGAAAAAATATTATTCTTTTAAAGATACCTTCATCAACATTTATTTATGCCTGCTTAACGGGGGCATTGATCTTCTTTTCAGGGCTGTTTATATAGTTATACTTGTTACAATTTTCCGGTTTCATTTCGTTGATTTCTCCTTTAGCCCCTTTTTGTATTGGTTTTTGCTTTTCATCCTGGAAGATCTTGCATTTTATATTGAGCATCGGGTTGACCATTTTTGCCGTATTTTCTGGGCTGTGCATGTTACCCATCATTCCTCGGAAGAATTCAATTTAACTACGGGTTTCCGGTCATCTGTATTGCAACCATTATACAGGTTTATTTATTTTTTACCGCTTGTATTATTAGGTTTTAAACCAATTGACATTGTATTTATGTATTCACTAACACAGATATATGGAATTCTTGTTCACACACAATATATCAATAAGATGCCCCAATGGTTTGAGGCCATCTTTGTAAGCCCTTCTCACCACAGGGTACATCATGCAAGTAATATCCGTTACCTGGACAGGAATATGGGAATGGTATTGATCATCTGGGACAGGTTGTTTGGTACTTTTCAGCCTGAAATTGAAGAGGACCCTGTAAAATATGGCCTTACCAAACAACTTGAAAACCCCCACCATCTTACAAAAATAATTTTTCATGAATGGCAAAATATCAGCTCAGATCTTCGAAAGAAATTGCCTCTCTCCGTTAAATTTAAATATCTTGTGATGCCTCCGGGCTGGAGCCACGATGGCAGCACAAAAACTGCAAGGGAATTAAGAAGAGAATCAGGGCTTTAAAAAATTAATCCGCAACCTTAATAACATTACCCTTTTGTTAATAATATAATCACCTGTAAAACAATATCATTACCGGCAAAGATGTATTTTTATTCCCTGCTAACCTGTCGAATACTACCTGGATAAAATATCTCTCAATCAACCACAATAGACTTGTTTTCAAATTATTTAAATAATAATCAATGGGCGGTATACATCTCAATGAGATCAGCACAAGAGCAGGAAAAGAATTTGACAAGCACGAAACAAAAGACAAAACAACAAAAATTCTTGAGGAATTGCAGGAATTGCAAAATCTTTTGTTTGCAGAAAATACAAATTCAGTACTGGCGGTGATACAAGGGATGGATGGAAGTGGTAAGGATGGCGTGGTAAGACATGTTTTCACATCAATGAACCCACAGGGAGTAGATGTAAAAAGTTATAAGGCGCCAACTTCCGAAGAATTAAGTCATGATTTTTTATGGCGTGTCCATCAATATGCTCCTGCCAAAGGGATGATCCGGATTTTTAACCGCAGCCATTATGAAGATATACTAATAACACGCGTTCATAAATGGTGCGATGATAAAACCGCCCGTAAGAGAATGAAGGCTATCAACGATTGGGAAGAGTTGCTTACAAAACATAATAACACCCATATTCTTAAATTTTATCTCCACGTTTCCCCGAAAGAGCAGCAACAAAGGCTTGAAGAAAGAATAAAAGATCCGGCAAAAATGTGGAAGTATAATGCCAATGACCTCGAGGAGGCAAAGCTTTGGGATATTTATATGCAGATGTATGAAGACTGTTTTGAAAATTGTAATATAGTACCCTGGATAATTGTCCCCAGCGACCAGAATTGGTATAAAGAATATATCATTGCATCAACGCTCAGGGATACATTAGCGGGACTGAAAATGCAATACCCGGGACTTAAAAAATAGTATCAAATTTTCTCATCATTAAAAACAAACACTATGAGCTTTATTAAAGATTTCAAAGCCTTTGCAGTAAAGGGCAATGTTATGGATTTGGCGGTTGCGGTGATTATCGGGGCAGCTTTTGGAGCAATTGTCTCTTCATTAGTCGATGATATCATTACTCCATTACTGTTAACACCGGCGCTTAAAGCAGCAGGCTTAGAAAATATATCACAACTAAAATGGGGCGAGGTGAAATATGGTAACTTTTTAGCGGCAGTTATCAAATTTATAGTAATTGCACTGGTCATCTTTTCCATGATTAGGGCAATAGCTTCAGTGCAAAAGAAAGAAGAAGCCGCGCCAACCGCTCCATCTTCAACTGATCAGCTTTTAATGGAAATAAGAGACGAATTGAGCAAGAGAAATTAAAGAGCAACATTCATCCTGATGGATATCGAATCCGGCATTTTGTGCCGGATTTTTTGACATTATATTCATGCAATGAAATGGCTCAACCAATTTTTCTATTAGAAAAAAAACGCTATTTTCGCAGTACCAACAACATGTTTACCATTAACAAGGCTTTATAAAAGTTGTTTATAATAATACCAAACTAATGAAAAAAATTTTACCTTTTTTCTTTCTTATAACAGCTTGCGTCTGCGGATTTTCTCAAAAAAAACAATCCACGAAAAAAACAGGAACAAATAATTCAGGTAATGCTGTTTGGAAAAAGGGCGCACGGCTATCATTGTTTGTTGGGCAGGCAGGTAGCAAAAACTGGGCATCAGGCAATGATGTTTTTTCATTTTCTGCAAACGCTTTCGTAAATGCATATGCCAATCGCACCAGGGGAAAATGGTTTTTTAATAATTCATTGATCGCCTCTTATGGCCTTATGAATTCTGATGAATATTCCACAATAAAGGACGACGATAAAATAGATTTCTTCTCAACTGTAGGTACATCTTTTAAAAAGAAACCAAAATTCGGGCTCGCCGCTGCATTTAACTTTCGATCACAGTTTTCAAATGGATACGATCGTGACTATCTTAACCAGGGGATTGTAAGAAGAACATCAGGATTTTTTGCCCCGGCTTATATCACAATTGCTCCTATAGGAGTTAGCTATCATCAAAAAAGCCTTGATATATACGTAAGCCCCGTAGGAGTTCGTGGTGTAATAGTGGCCAACCGGCCTTATAGCTATTATTTCCAGGGCGGTATGATACCGGGGAGTATGATAAATGAAAAAAACCCTGCAAACCAGGAAAGATCGGTTGCTGAAATGTATGGGGTTGATGCTAACAAAACCATTCAATACCAGGTAGGGCCGTATATTTCAGTGTCATATAATAAAGAGATTTGTAAAAATGTTAGCTACGCAGGCCGGTTTGACTTCCTTTCAGATTTTACACATAGTAATCCCGAAAATGCGGATGTTTTTTGGACCAATACATTTTTTTTTAAAGTTAATGGCTGGCTAAGTGCAGTTTACAGCATTGACCTTGCTTATGATGATGATATCAAAAAGTTCGGTTATTTCAAAGATCATGCGGCCTTGCAATCCAAATCAATATTGGGATTAGGTGTAAGCGCTCATTTTGGCGAAAAGAAAAACATTCATAAACGAATGCATAAATAAATTATACGGTAATTTTGGGATCCCGGTGACTGAATCACCGGGATTTTTTTTATATTGATTTGTGGAATGCAGGTTTGATGTTTGTAAGGCTACCCTATAAACTTTCAATACGATAAATATTTTTTGAAATGAATACAGAAACTTACCAGATAAAACTACCACAGTTTGAAGGCCCTTTCGACCTGCTGCTTTTTTTTATTGAAAGAGATGAGCTGGATATTTATAACATCCCTATCACAAAAATCACCAATGAATTTCTTGATTACATTCACAGGAGCGAATCACTTAATATAGAGCTTAGCAGCGAGTTCATTTTATTCATAAGTACTCTTATGCGTATAAAAGCAAAAATGCTTTTACCACGAAAAGAAATAGATCCTGAGGGAAATGAAATAGATCCCCGGCAGGAATTGATTGATAAAATTCTTGAGTACAAAAGATTTAAGGAAGCAGCTCTTAAGATGAGTGAGCTGGAAGCGTTGCGCATGCTTATGGCTAAACGTGGCAACATACAGGATGAGCTTTCCAAAATTGGAGAAGAGGCCGGTGAGGGCACAGAGATCCAGGCTGTTTCACTGTTCAAGTTAATGAAAGCATTTGAAAAAGTTGCCAGGCGGCTGCATGAAAAAAGACACCAGGCAGTACATACCGTTGTACAGTATGAATATACTATGGAAGGTAGCCGCGCATATATCCTTGACCTGATAAAAAAAGAAAGTTCGGTCTCTTTTGAAAAAATCTTTGATGTATCAGAAAACCGGATCCATGCCATTTTCCTTTTTTTAAATATGCTTGAATTGATTCAGCAAAAATATTTTTATATCATTACGGGAGAAGGTATTAATAATTTTATAATTGAATTCAATAAAAGCAGGCAGGAGGAAGAAGTGGTGGAAATTGATCAATAGGTCAATTGTGAATGGCCAATTGCCATAGGCAATTGTTAATGGTCAATAGTCAATTCAATGACCCAATGACCCAATGACCCAATGACCCAACAACTCAATGACCCAGTGACAATTGACTCAACGACCAATCACTTAATGTTCTCTTTAGTTGAATATGTTTAATACAATAGGTTTGCCGGAGCTTTCTACGTAAGGTTTTAATTTTTGTAAAAATCCTGAAGAAACCATTGGGCATCCCCTGCTGTTACAAACAGGCACCGGATAAATTTCCTGCTCAGGCACACAACCGTAAGAATGCAAAACGATAGCTCTTTCGTAAGTGTTACTGTTAGAAGAATCAAGGCCGTATAATTTATAGGCAAGGCCAAACCTTCCATTATACTCACTTCCAATCCTGAATTTCCCCATGCAACTACAGCCGCTGTTAACTTTGTTTGAGAAGCTCGCTTCCATTTGAAATCCATTATCACAACTGCCATGAGCTACAAGCCCGGAAAGCAATATAGAATCTTTTTGCAGGTCATATACAAAAAAACGTTTCCTGCCGGATGCAATTTTCATATCAACCAGGAAACATATTGTGGAACTGTAATGATTAGCCACAATATATTTTTTTAAAGAGGAGGCTTTTGTTTTTAGCCTGGCAAGTTCTTCCGAAGGTATTTTTATCGGCCTGTTGAAAAGAGGCCCAGCTTGTTTGAACTTTGATTTATACCAAAAATAGTATGTGGGTATAGAGAAAGCGCTTCCGGCAAGAAAGAGTATAAAAATAATTTTAAGAATTCTTCTCATAACATTATACACCGGGTAAGATGCATAACGCTCCTATTTCCATACTTTGTTTACCCCCTTTGCCAGGAAAAAGGTTCGTGCTATTTTTCTTTCTTTTTCCTGGCGTTTTTTCCAAACCGCCATCCTGCAAAAATTTGTACTACATTATTTTTCGCATTCACACTTGGAATAAAAGAAGGAGTTTCGCCCGGAGTGGTATTGGACATATTTTTATACAGATCACCAAAGCTAATATTATACCTGGCCCCGATTAATAAGCCCGGCACGGGATGTATCTCAAAGCCTGCTGCTGCTCCATAGTCAAACCGGTTATAATAATCCAGTTGCTTGCTATAGGGATTCGTGGAGGAAGACTGGCTCTTATTGCTGTCTGCTTTGGCGTTTATGAGATAACTTGTTTGACCGCCAAGCTGCAACTGAAAAAACCTCGTAATATTGATACCTATTAAATGAGGCATCATGATATAATTGAGAGTAACATTGCCCGTGTTGGAATTTGTTTTATAATCATATCCCTGTTGTGAAAACCCAATTTCAGTATGGTAACTGATGATCCCTTTTGATGCCGGTGCTAAAAAAATGGCCACCATAAAACCACTGCTATGACTGCTGTTGATGGATGATGCGTTGGTAACATTGGCAAAGTTGAGGCCTGCTTTTATCCCGATTTGGGCATGAAGTAATAAAGGAATAATTAGCAGTAATAAAAGATTTAGTTTTTTCATTTTAGTTTTTTTAAAGTTTATGTTTTGAATATTTTAATACTTTTTTAATAAAAATTCAATTGCTGTTCTTCCAGTCAACTCCAAATGCAAACACACTGAATTCCTTTAGCTCCATATTCTTTACCCATACAAAACCATATTCACCGGCTTCCAGGGTTTGCGGAAACCGGATTATATAATTGTCTTTTGAGACTGGTTTTA
>JBDTZL010000280.1:0-2642 GCA_040005125.1 Ginsengibacter sp. | reverse complement strand
GACCCTCAGAATCACAATCTGATGCTCTAACCAACTGAGCTACAACCACCATTTTTAGGAGACAAAAATAATTAAAAAATTTAAACTAAAAACAATCCCTTTTTCGTAATAAGTATTCGTCAGCTTAGTTATCTCTTTGTGCAATAACGTACTTCAGCCTTAATATCTTTCAATAATTATCCGCAGAGAAATTATTGATAAATATAAGAGAGACTTTAAACGAGTGGGTAAAAGGACCTTTGCCATTAAAGTCCCGGCAATAAGATTTTTGTGGCATCACAATCTTAAGTATGTGCATAATATTGCAATAAACAGACAATCCAAAAAGGATCCGTAATAAATTTTATACACGATTATCTAAGCCTCTTTTATTTAAACCTCTCTTAAAAAATAATTCACATAAATCGCATATAAATCCGTTGTTGCCAAAATTACTGTAGAATAGTTTAAGGCCCAATATTAAAATACTTTGTAAAACCGGCTAAGTATATATTCTATTCCCTTTCGTCGCAGAATTTTCCCTGTTCATCTCATTTATTCAAAAAAATGGCTACCGGAGTATAGATTTGTTTACTAATAAAATCGTGAAGCGATCTTTTACTAATTGGTGATTACCCGGTACCATTCATATATATTTAAAAGAATATTTTCAAATTTTCTACTGACATTTGCGGCTTCTTTATATAAAACTAAAATACCTTTTATATCCTCAATATAATTCTAATGAGAACTATTTACCTAACCTTAATTGTTGTATGTTTTACCGGAAGCCTGTTTGCACAATACCCCGGCGGCGGAAACCGCGGCGGCGCACAAAGTATGAACGTCGGGCATTTTTATGGAAAGGTTCTGGATCAAACTACTGGCAAACCCCTTGAAGCTGCTTCTATTCAGCTTACACAGAATAAAATGGATACCGCAACAAAAAAAAGAAGGGATTTTGCTGTTGCTGCAATGCTTACGAATAAAAGAGGTGAATTTAGTATTGACAAACTTCCTGTAATTCCTACTTACCAGCTTGTAATCACAGCCATTGGTTACAAACCTTATAATGAAAAAGTAAATTTCAATCTTAAAATGAATGGTGGCGATATGAGCCAGATGCTAAATGCTGTTGATAAGGATCTCGGCAATATCAAAATGGTACACGATGCAGAACAACTGGAAGGTGTTGTTGTAACGGCCAACAAAAGTCTTTTGCAAATGAATATTGACAGGAAGGTTTTTAATGTTGATAAGAGCTTAACCAGCGCCGGGGGCACTGCTGTGGATGTAATGAAAAATGTGCCTTCAGTAAACGTGGATATTGACGGTAACGTTACCTTACGCAATGCAACTCCCCAAATATTTATAGACGGCAGGCCAACCACATTAACCCTCGATCAAATACCCGCAGATCAAATTGAGAGTGTTGAAATCATTACCAACCCTTCAGCAAAGTTTGATGCCTCCGGCGGCGGCTCAGGAATACTAAATATTGTTTTAAAGAAAAACAGGAAGGCAGGATATAATGGTAACCTCAGAACTAACATTGACTCACGCGCAAAGTTTGGTTTGGGTGGAGACATAAATATAAAGCAGGGCAAAATAAATTTCTTTGCGAACGCGATGTACAACCAGCGCAAATCTTTAAGCACACAAAGTATTCAGCGGATTGATCATTTTGATACTGTAACTGCGATATTATCCCAGCATGATAAGCCTGAAAATACCGGGCACTTTGCATTTGCGCGCGCCGGTTTTGATTATTTTGCCGATAACCGTAATACCATCACTCTTGCCGGAGTGATTGTACAGGGAAAGTTCAGCAATGTTGATCTTCTTAACTTAAACAGGGACAGCAATTATGTTTCACATTCCACCAGTGAAAAAGGAACGACTAATACAAATAGCAATTTTACTTTTAATAATTATGGAGGCACATTGAGCTATAAACATAATTTTGCAAAACCTAATAAAGATATTACGGCGGATGTAAACTATAATTATAGTAAAAATTCAAATAATAACGAATTTTCTACCCAGTATTTTAACGATGACAATTCTCCTAAAACTCCACTCTTCCTGCAAAAAATTTCAGGTGGGGGAACTACAAAGTATGTTATTGCGCAAACGGATTACACAGATCCTATCACAGATAAAATAAAACTTGAAGCAGGGCTAAGAGGAGCGGTGAGAAATTACAGCAGCTTTAATGAAAACTTTTTTTATAATCCTGTAGCCAGCAAATATCAATCTATTCCGGGCCTTGACAGCAGGTACGAATTCAAAGACCAGGTATATGCGGCATACACAACCTTTTCTCAGAAACTTAAAAATTTTACATACCAGTTGGGTGGCCGCATTGAAAGCTCGGAATATTCCGGAAAGCTTCTTGATTCAAGCCAGGTATTTAAAAACTCTTATCCTTTTAGCTTTTTCCCCAGTGTTTTCTTAACGCAAAAAATTAATGACAAGCAGGATATACAGTTAAATTATTCAAGAAAAATAAACAGGCCCAATTTCTTCCAGCTGATCCCATATTATGATTTCAGCGATTCATTAAACATCAGCAGGGGTAATCCTAATCTCGTTCCTGAATTCACCAACCTGTTTGAATTATCCTATGATATTAATTTCAAAAATGGTAATAATATTATTGC
>JBDTZL010000266.1:0-8852 GCA_040005125.1 Ginsengibacter sp. | reverse complement strand
ATCGGGTTAGGAGTAATGGTAATAATATTAACAGAGCTATTAATATTTACTTTTAAAACCTGGCTATAAGTTACCTGGCTCTTTTCAATTATTTTTATCCTGTAAAAATTCGCGCCTTTAAAGGGATTAGCATCAAACCGGGTATACTTAATTACCGCGCTGCTATTACCTTTTGCTGGAACAGTTTCCAATTTTATAAATTGTTGTCCGTTTGGTGATTTCTCTATTTCATACTTGTCTATATTGATTTCCTGCTGCGCTGTCCATTCTATTTGCACCCCTTTATTTTGTTGATATGCTTTTACATTTGTAAGTGTAACAGGTAATGCAGCAAGATTTATTTGAAAAACGGAGACTGAGCTTGAAGCACTATTAGCTATTACAATTTCAGGAATTCCATCTCCATCCACATCGCCGACTGCAGCAGACGCAGGAGCAGTACCTGTAGTAAAATCAACTTTTACCGCAGCGTTTATATTACCTACAGTAGAAGTATTGCGTAATACTGACATACTATAAGGCGTGCCATTATTAGCAGTCACAAGGTCTGGCTTACCATCTCCATCTACATCCCCAATTGCAACAGAGAAAGGACTTTTTCCGGTAGTAAAGTCAACCTTAGCGTCAGCACTGATACTGCCTGAAGTTGAAGTATTACGTAGTACTGATACGCTATTAGAATTATAATTAGCAACCACCAGGTCGGGCTTGCCATCGCCATCTATATCGCCAATAGCTACAGAGCGGGGAACAAGCCCCACAGAAAGTTCAACTTTAGCGGCAACACTTATACTGCCTGAGGTCGAAGTATTGCGCAGCACAGATATATTATTAGAGTTTTGATTAGCAGTTACCAGGTCTGGCTTGCCATCTCCATCTACATCGCCAACTGCAACAAAATATGGAGTACTACCTGAAGTAAAATCTACTTTAGCAGCAAAAGAAGAAGCATCAATAATACCTGAAGTGGAAGTATTGCGAAATACAGATACAGTGCTCGAGCCTCCATTAGCAATTACAAGGTCTGGCTTGCCATCGCCATCCACATCACCGATTGCAACAGAAGTAGGAAAAGAACCGGTAGCAAAATCTATCTTAGCCGCGGCACTGATACTCCCGGAAGTGGAAGTATTACGAAGCACTGATATAGTTGCAGAACCCGAATTAGCAATCACTATGTCAGGCATACCATCTCCATCTACATCGCCTGTTGCAGCTGAATAAGGAGTGCTACCCGCAATTAAATCCACTTTAGGAGCAAAGGATGATGTAATGATATTGCCGGTAGTGGAAATATTGCGCAGTACAGATACAGCATTATTTTGAGTAGCAACAACAAGGTCGGGCTTGCCATCGCCATCCACATCGCTAAGTGCAACTGAATAAGGAGTATTAGCTGCAGCAAAATCAATTTTTGGCTTATAAAAGTTTGCAGGAATTCCCGTACCAAAAGGATTGGTAAAAGTTGTTATAAAAGGCTGAGATGAAAAACCTGTAAGGTGTGTAACATTATTCAACACAGATATAGGCTTATAGGTTGCCCCTGCAGGTACAGTTACAGTAAGGCTGGTAGCTGACGCGGATGTTAATGTTGCCTGCACTGCGCCAAAATATATAATGTTATTGGTTTCAACAGGATTAAAGTTTGTACCTGTTATAATTACACTTGTGCCCACAGCACCACTGGAAGGAGTGAAAGAAGTAATGGTTGGCTGAGCTATTGCATTCACTGTTACAAACAACAGTAATGCTGTTATTATTTTTCCAACTGCTGGTAAATATTTATACATGATATTAAGTTTTAAAATCTGTTAATAATTTAAGTGACTATTAAAAAGAAAAATATAAGTATAGAATCTTCATCTACTTTGGCATGATTGATAATATTTTGACATGCATTTTTCAATCAATACCAAAAGCAAATACCGTAGTGCCGCCATCCATACTTCCGAGAGCCTGACTTGTGGTAAATGCGTATTCCCCTTTTCCCAAGGGTTTATCAACCACCAGTTCCCAATAACCATCTTTAATTTTCTTTACACTGAATGAATATTTATCGCTTGATTTTGTTTTTTTGCCCGCAAATGGAATAGCCCCGCCGCTCTTTTGGATTAATATTTTTCTGCTTCCTTTTGCATTTTCTACTTTGTACAATGCAATTGACTTCGAAGGATCATTCATACCTGCAGTCATTCCTGCTACCGTTGCCGGATCTAAACCGTGCGCTTTCATTATTGAATCAGCCTGTGTTGAAGAAGGCTGTGCAGTGCCGGAAGTAGAATAAATAAATGAAAGGCTTCCAGGATTTAATCGCACCAAAGATTTTTCTCCTTCTATAACATAACCATATTCAAAACCACCAAATCCACCCAGCTTTGTTTTGGTCTCTATTTTAGAAGTATTTTTTTCTAACCGGATTATTTTTACAGCGTCATCTTTTTTAAAATAAGAAACTTCGTTAGTGAATTCCGTTTCAGGATAAGCCTGTGCATTCACAGCTGTCACCACACATAAAAAAGAAGTTAACATGATGAATTTTTTCATTGCTCTTTCTTTTTAGCCGAGGAAGGTTTTTTACCAAAGCGCCATCCAACAAATATTTGTAACACATTATTTTTTATATTCACTTTTGGAATAAACGAAGGCGAGCCCCCGGAATAACTGCTTGAATCGGGTAATAAATTTCCGGGACTAATGTTAACCCTTGCGCCAATCAATAAGCCGCTTACCGGATGAACTTCAATACCACCGCCATACCCGTAATCAAACCTGTTATATAAAGCCAATGTTTTATTACCATTCACATTGTCTTTATTATTACTGCTGTCAACTTTTGCATTCAGCAAATACGCCATCTGACCTCCTAATTGTATCTGGAAATATTTTGTAATATTAATTGTCATGAATTGGGGTAACATTATATAATCCAGATTTATTTTGCCTGTGTTGGTATTGGTTTTATAATTATAGCCCTGCTGTGAAAAAATTAATTCAGTTCTTGAGCCAATAATTTTTTTTGAAGATGGCGCGATAAAAATCCCGGCATGAAAGCCACTGCTGCTCCTATTATTAATAGAAGAAGCTTTGGTAACATTTGCGAAGTTGAAGCCTGCTTTAATCCCTATTTGTGCGATATGCCAAGCTGTGAGATGAGCATAAGACAAAAGATTAAGTTTTTTCATTGTTACTGTTATTAATGAAGAATCCTCAAATGTAAAAGAGTAAAATCTTAAATCTATCCCCCGAAACAGTGATTTAGATTGAATTAAAAAAAATCCCCCGAAACCGGTATTTTAAAGAGATTGTTTGATTTTGTGAAAGAGAATATCAATCTTTAGGAATAATAACACGCATTCTTTCATGAAATTTTGTTTGCGATATTTTTCCTTTTTATAATTTGCTTTGCTTGTTTTAAACATGCATTTACTCAAACACCTGTTATAGATAGTTTAGAGCGTTCCTTAAAGCAGCCGCAGGAGATTCAGAAAGCGTATTCACCTACCTGAGCCTTACCGATTTTTGCTATAAATATTATTCTGCAAAAGCGCTTTATTATCTTGATGAAGGCTACATAATTACAAAAAACTGAAATGGGATTATGCAACTGCAGTATATTTTAATACTAAAGCTGATATCATACAATATACCAATGATAATGATGCGACTGACAGGCTTTATGATACTGCAATAATTTATTTTCAAAAAGTAATTAATGCAAAAAGTGATAAAAAAAATATGCAAAATGCAAAGCTGTCCATTGCAAATTGTAAAGGGCAAAAGGGAGATATTTTATTTGGAAAAGATAAAACCAAAGAGGCTATTACCATTTACATTGAAGCCTTAAAAGCCTGGGAAGCATCAGATGATCCACAAAAACAGATAGCTATAGCTACTTATTATACTAAGATTTCAACAGTTAACTATAAACTGAATGAATTTGATAAAGCATTCGAGTATGATATGCTTGCATTGGATATTTTTTTGTCGGGTACAAATGAAGAAGGAAAAGCCTATGCATTAATTTATTTATGCGATGATTTTAATGCATTGAAGGAGCTTGATTCTTTTTTGGTATACCTGGCTAAAGCAAAGCCAATTGTAAAGAAATTAAATATTTCAAAATTAAATATCCAATACTATAATAAGCTTGCACAGATAAGCAGGTTAAAAAATAATTATAAAGGGGCTATTGGCTATTATGAGAATACAATATCCGAAGCAACAAAGGCAAACGATCCTTATCAAATAGCAGCAAGCCAAAAGATGATTGGCTTGTGCTATGAAAAACTTGGAGATTTTATTTCGGCAAGAAAATATCTGCTGACCGCGTTATCCATTCCAAAATTGAACAATTACATAAAAGAGAAGATAGAAATTCTGCAGGAACTGGTGAATGTAGAAGAAAAACCAAATAATAACTCAGGTGCTTTTGTTTACCTGAACAGCTTACTACGTTGAAAGATAGCCTTAACCTTGACGCATCTAAAAATGCAATTGCTGAAATCGAAAATAAATACCAGGCTGCACAAAGAGGAAAAGCGATTATACAACTGCAAGCAGATAAACAATTACAACCATTATCTATCAAACAAAAATCAGCACTAAATTATTTTTTATTTGGTTCTGTAGCTGCTTTACTTATTGTTAGCTTTTTGGGTTATAGAAATCTTCGACATCGCCGCCGACTGGCAAAGCAACAGCAAGAATTACATCCGCAGCAAATACGTGAACTGGAAAAAGATAAGCAATTGGTGGCAGTTGATTCCATGCTCAAAGGGCAGGAAGACGAAAGAAGCAGGCCGGCCAAAGACCTTCATGACGGGCTTGGCGGCTTATTATCCGGTGTAAAATTTTCCTTAAGCAATATGAAAGACAACTTAATTGTAACACCCGATAACATGACCGTGTTTGAACGGTCTCTCGATATGCTTGATACTTCTATTAAAGAGTTGAGAAGGGTAGCGCATAACATGATGCCGCAGATGCTGGTGAAGTTTGGATTGGATGAAGCATTAAAGGAATATTGTAACAGCATTAATACAACAAAATTACTCACTGTAAAATACCAGTCCCTGGGAATGGAAGAGCGTATAGATAAATCAATTGAAATAATTATTTATCGTATCATCCAGGAATTACTTAATAATATTATGAACATGCAGAAGCAACGGAAGCATTTATCCATCTCTACAAAGGAAAGATCAATATGATATTTATCCGCACTTCATCAATAAGATAATCGCCATTTTCACTTTGACTAATGCGTTGCATAGATTTTTTAATTGAAAAAAACTGTTGGTATCTCGCAATCTTTTTTTCTCCGTCGTCAAACAATGTGAAATTGCAAATAATATCGGGCAGTCGTTCCGGACTGCACAATCCATATAAATATTTATCCTGTATGGTTGGTAAAATGTTTTCCGATTCCAATGCATCAAAATAGTATCGTACGTATTTAAACCTGCCTTCATACAATTTGTCTTTTGCTCAATTGCAAGCGGCTTGTTCTTTAGTTCCTGTAATGTTTTTCTATATTGATTTTCCTCTTCAGTGGCTGTAAATTTTTCCTGCCACTTAGCCCGGAATTTCTCGTGCGTGCCGTTGATAGCATACAAAGCATGATTGCAACTAAGAGAGAGAAGTACTTGTGCGTATACATATAATGAACGAATACCATCCTCCTGCTGGCTGCGTAGTTGCTGGCTGATAGCCTGTGCCAGCGGGTCTTTTATTTCAGGGCGCTTGCACTCTATTATAATTAATGGAATTCCGTTTACAAATAAAATCAAATCGCGGCGGTAATGCTCTTTACTCGTGCTTCGCATTACACTGTATCCTTCGGTTACATGAAAAACATTGTTGTCAACATTTTTCCAATCAATATATTGCAGGGTAAAGCTCTTTTTATCGCCATCAATATTTTGTTCAAATGCTTTTCCTAAAGTAATAAGATTGTACGCCCTTTCACATGCTGAGATGTAGCCTTCATTTATTGGCAAATCTTTTAATACACGAATACCATTTTCGATATTTGCATCACTTATATAGGTTGTTTTTGTCTATCTGATTCTCTTTTCTGAATTAATTTCTTTGAATTGTTTGCGTACTACATCTTCCAGGATCACATTACTGGTTTTGTTTCCTCTCATTTGCAATGCTTCCTCAGGTGAGAGAGATTTGTAACCCAGGTTTTGCAATGATTGCAATGCTGGAACCTGACTAATGTGATCTTATTTAAAACTTGGAGGTTCCATTTATTTATTTTTTTTACCTTTTAGGTTTTTGGCTTCTTCCAGGATATTTTTATTGTCACTATCCAGTTTGCGCTTTATCTTTTTTATGTCTTCAGCTGGGGCTAATGCTTCGGGTTTTACACCTCTTTCATCAAGCATTTTGGAACGGCTTTGTTGTTATCGATATGCTCTTTGGAAATTGATTCCTGGGCTTTTCAAATCTTTTCTGTTACATTATGATTGGTGAGTTCTGTGGCAAAATCTTTCGCTTTGATGGTGAGTGTTGGTAAAAAATCAGCAAGAGGCCTGCTGTCGTCAATTTTTAATTTCCTTTTCATATCCTGGTTGTGAATCCTCCAAATAAAGCCTGGTCGCCTTTAGAACGAATGATTGCAAAACCTGTTTCGTCAACACCTCTTTCATAGATAATTCCTGAAAGTCTATATTCTGTTTTTGGAAAATTTTTCTCGTGCTGTTACCCTAATAATGTCCGGCATACGCTTCTCTATAATCTCCTGCCTCCTGGTTTGAACAGCGAAATAAGTTTGCGCAAAAGCAACCCCGGTTTTTGAAGGGTTCCCATTTTGTGCTACAAGGTAACAGGCATACCTGGTAAGAGCAATGTCTTCCACCTCCCGCTCTGTTCTTGAGCTAATTTTGACCATTTTGGTGATGTCAACAAAATTTATATCATCTTTTACTTCTTCCTGTTTTTTGTTATCTTGAATGTTGAAAATTTCATTATATGTCACAGCAAAGAAAAATTACTTTACAGGAACCGGAAATACCCACACATTGGTACAATATTGTGGCAGACATGCCAAACAAACCATTGCCACCACTGCATCCGGCAACACAACAACCCATTGGCCCGGAGTCGTTGGCCCCGTTGTTTCCGATGGAATTAATCAGACAGGAAGTTACCACAGAAAAATGGGTTGAGATACCCGATGAAGTTAGAAACCTGTATTCCATTTGGCGGCCAACACCTATGTTCAGGGCATTGGGATTGGAAAAGGCGTTGAATACAAAATCTAAAATTTACTATAAATACGAAGGGGTTAGCCCGGCTGGTTCACATAAACCAAACACTGCTATTCCGCAAGCCTATTACAATGCCAAAGAAGGCATCAAAAAAATTGCTACTGAAACAGGTGCGGGTCAATGGGGGAGTGCATTGAGCTTTGCTTGTAAACTTTTTGGAATCGAATGTGAAGTGTTTATGGTAAAAGTAAGCTATGAAGGAAAACCTTACCGTAAAATAATGATGAATACATGGGGAGCAACGGTACATGCGTCGCCGAGTAATCTTACCAATGCGGGAAGAAGTATTTTAGAAAAAGATCCCAATTCTCCAGGTAGTTTGGGTATTGCAATTTCGGAAGCCATTGAAGTGGCAGCTACCCATGATGATACGAAATATTCTTTAGGAAGTGTGTTGAACCATGTACTGATGCATCAAACTATAATTGGTTTGGAGGCGTTGAAGCAGATGGAAAAAGCAGGTGATTATCCCGATATTATTATAGCTCCCTTTGGTGGCGGGTCAAACTTTGCGGGTATTGCATTCCCTTTTCTGGAGGACAAGCTTACAGGTGGAAAGAACGTAAGAGCCATAGCAGTTGAGCCTACATCGTGTCCTAAATTAACTCGTGGGGTTTTCCGTTATGATTTTGGTGATACTATTGGAATGACACCATTGATTCCAATGTACACATTGGGGCATAATTTTATTCCTTCGCCCATTCATGCAGGAGGATTGCGTTATCATGGCGCGGGAGCGATTGTTAGCCAGTTATTGAAAGATGGTATCATTGAAGCCGACGCCATTAACCAAAAAGAATGTTTTGAAGCCGGTATTTTATTCGCAGGAACAGAAGGCATCATCCCGGCTCCTGAAGCTGCACATGCTATTGCTGAAGTGATACGACAGACGAAACAAGCCGATGCAGAAGGCGTTTCCAAAACAATATTATTTAATTTATGCGGCCATGGCCACTTTGATTTGAGTGCGTATGAACAATATTTGAATGGAAAACTGGTTGATTTTGAATTATCGCAGGAAGATATTAATCAATCGCTGGCTGAGTTGACAACTCCAATGATTTAGTGTCAATGAGCGATAGGTAATGGGCAAATGGCAATAGTCAATTATATATAACCTATGTTCAACAACTTGATTTCCAAACAGCTGGGTTATACTCCTTTATTGCACCTAAGTGCGGGAGGAATGGTCAATAGTCAATAGTCAATAGTCGCTCATAATTCTAATACTACATAACTACTCACAAAATGACAAATAACCAATGACTTAATGACTTCAATGACTGATGACCAATGACAATTGACTAACCACCAGCATCCAGTAACTAAACCATCCATCTCTATAATATTTCTTTTAGTAATTTTAAAAATGAAAAATGCCCAGGTTGAGCATATCGGTATACAAAAAATTAGTGGCGTTGAAATCATTGAAGCTAATGACCAGGTTGCTGTTGAAGAGCCACTGGAAATTCAACTGGCGTATAGTACTGCGACAGGCCGCCTGCAAAAGAATATTGCGGTTACCATGCGCACACCCGGCAATGATGATGAACTGGCAGCCGGTTTTTTATTTAC
>JBDTZL010000194.1:0-28649 GCA_040005125.1 Ginsengibacter sp. | reverse complement strand
CACTTTCTTTAAACAAAGTATCAGTATCCATAAGATCTTTAACCGTTTGGCAACTATGAATTACTGTTGTATGATCACGGCCCCCAAAGTGCTCGCCTATGGTTTTTAGTGAGTTTTTGGTAAATGCTTTTGCCAGGAACATTGAAATTTGTCTTGCCTGCACAATTTCCCGCTTACGTGTTTTTTGCAAAAGCTTCTCATAAGGCACATCAAAATAATCGCATACCATTTTCTGTATGGTATCGATTGTTATTTCTTTTGATGATGATTTGATAAAATTTCTCAACACTTTTTTGGCTAATTCAAGATCAATTTCCCGTTTATTTAGCGAAGATTGTGCCAACAGGGAAATTAATGCGCCTTCGAGCTCACGAATATTGTTTTGTATGTTATACGCTATGTATTTAACAACCTCTTTGGGCATATCCAAACCGTCATTTTTCATTTTTCTTTCCAGGATTTCAATCTTGGTATCATAGTCAGGAATCTGGAGATCAGCACTAAGCCCCCACCTGAAACGGCTGAGCAATCTCTCCTGTACACCTTCAAGATCTTTTGGCGGCTTATCTGATGTAAGGATTAACTGTTTACCGCTTTGGTGCAAGTGATTGAAAATAGCAAAGAAAGCATCCTGCGATTTCTCTGCCCGGTTAAAAAATTGTACATCATCAATGATCAATACATCTATTAACTGGTAAAAATGTATAAAGTCGTTGATCGCATTATTGCGGCTATGATCAACAAACTGGTTTATAAATTTCTCTGAGCTCACATATAAAACCACTTTATTATTATGCAGCCTTTTTACCTCGTTGCCTATGGCCTGTGCAAGATGAGTTTTTCCAAGCCCCACACCCCCATATATCACCAATGGGTTGAATGAAGTGGAACCCGGCTTTTCTGCGACTGTTTTTCCTGCCCGTCTTGCTACCCGGTTACAATCGCCTTCGATAAATGCATCAAATACATACACATGATTCAACTGCGGATCTATCTGCATTTTTTTAAGCCCCGGAATTACAAACGGATTCTTAACCGGGTTATTTATGACTAAAGGAAAATCCATTTCGTTATTTGAATATGATTTGTATCCCTGTCCCGGTATATCCATCATCAGCGGTTTATTGTTACTGTTACCGCTATCCACCATGATCCGATATTCAAGCCTTGCTTCTTTTCCTAATTCTCTTTTTAATGTTTTTGCAAGCAGGTTTACGTAATGCTCTTCAATATACTCATAAAAAAACTGACTGGGAACTTGTATCGTTAATATTTTATCTTTTAACAAAACAGGAGTAATGGGCTCGAACCAGGTTTTGTAATGCTGCCACTCTACTATATCTTTTATAATATTGAGACAATTATGCCAAACTGTTTCGCAAGCTTTATCCATTTTTCCGTAAGCCATTTTTTTTTGATGAGATATATCTGGTTCCCCGGGGATCACTGAGAAAATTCATAAAAAAATTTTTTATAAATATTTTCTTAGTAAGACAGCGAATATCAAAATAATTTGTTGAAAAAAAAATTTTTTATTCTTTGTTTTTATCATTGAAAAAACAGTATAGAGTTTAAAAAAAAGAAAGTAATTTATTTTAAATAAAGTAAATAATTTTTAATAAGTACGTCCATATTGAGTTACAGGTAAAAAGATATTTTTTTAAAAGGATGTACACCATTTTTTTCACATTTTTTTTCACGCGCAACGCTAAAAAAAAATAAAAAAAAATGTGGAAAACATTTTTTGCGGTTTAGAATAAATGAACAAGGTTTTAACGTAAATGACTCTACCTTTAAAAACTAAAAAGTAAATTATGAGCTACGAATTAACAGGAAAATTGTTGGAAAAATTTGATACTATACAACGTACTGAAACTTTCAAGGTACGCGAATTTGTTGTTGAAAGATCTGAAGAAATTAACGGGAAAATAATTACAAACTATATTAAATTCCAATGTGTGCAGGATCGTACAAATATAGTTGACCGTATAAACACAGGAGATGAAATAAAAGTGTACTTTAATATTAAAGGAAGCAAGTGGGATAAGGATGGCCGCACTTCTTACTTTAGTAATCTTGATGCGTGGCGCATAGAGCAGATTTTACAGGCTGGCAAAGGACCGTCATCTGAAGATGATCATCTTGAGCCCCTTGATACATTTACTTCTTCATCGCAGGATACTATTGATGATCTCCCTTTCTAAACTCCCAAAAACCTTACTGGCAGGCGTTTCTAGCCACACACGAACAATAAGTGAAGCAGCACCGGGGCACCTTTAACCGGTTTCTGAAGAATGTAAGCGGTTTTCCAGGATAAAAACCTGAAACTACTATATGCAACAAAAAATTTCTATCAAACTACTGCCCCATGAGGCAGAAGACATGCCTGCCTTATATGACATTATTGCCAGGGCCCTGGGGAAAAAAACCAGGGATGTTACCGGTTACCACATTCTTAAAAAATCAATTGACGCCAGGAGCAAAATAGTTTGGGTAAACCTGACTGTTAATGCTTTTATTAATGAACCATTCCTGCAAAGAGCTACCCCCGGATTCAGTTTTAAAGATGTAACCTTATCTCAAAAGAAAGTTGTGATCATTGGCAGCGGCCCTGCGGGATTATTTGCGGCCATGCAACTCATTGAACTTGGAGTAAAACCTGTAATTATTGAAAGAGGAAAAGAGGTAAAAGAAAGGCGAAGAGACCTTGCGTTGTTAAATAAGGACGGCGTTATCAATACGGAAAGCAATTATTGTTTTGGAGAGGGAGGTGCCGGTACTTATAGCGATGGTAAATTATACACCCGGAGTACGAAACGCGGAAACATTGACCGCATATTAAATTTGTTTGTATATTTTGGCGCAGATGAAAATATATTATACGAAGCACACCCGCATATCGGAACGAATAAACTCCCCCGGATTATAACGGAGATGCGTAGACGAATTACAGGGTGCGGAGGCGAATTTCATTTCAGCAAAAAAGCCGTTGATTTCAAAATTGAAAACGGCACCCTGGAAGGAGTAAAAACTGAAGATGGCGATTTTTTTAAAGGAGATGCTTTTATTCTTGCCACCGGCCATTCTGCCCGCGATATTTTTATGCTGCTGGACAAAAAAAACCTGTCAATTTATGCAAAACCTTTTGCTTTAGGTGTACGAATTGAACATCCGCAGGCCCTTATAAATAATATTCAGTACGGCCCCTTACAAATCCTGCCCGCCGCGCAGGCCGGCCCGCTTCATAAGGAAGGCTTTCAAAGCCTGCAGCTTCCGCCCGCCTCTTATAGCCTGGTTGAGCAGGTAGATAACCGTGGTGTATTCTCCTTTTGCATGTGCCCCGGCGGTATTATCGCGCCTGCTGCAACCAATGAGGAAGAACTTGTAGTAAATGGATGGAGCCCTTCCAAAAGAAATAATCCCTATGCAAACAGTGGGTTGGTGGTGCAGGTGGAAATTGAAGATGTGATAAAGCACCTATCCGCTTCGAAAACAAAACATGATTTCAAAAATCATGATTCACCTTTGCTGCTGATGTATTTTCAAAAGGAAATTGAGCAAAAGGCCTTTGCTGCAGGCGGCGGAAATTTTGTTGCACCTGCGCAAAGAATGGTAGATTTTGCAGAGGACATCTTTTCATCTACATTACCCAAATGCTCTTATATACCGGGCATATCGTCATCGCAACTTAAGAATGTATTACCGCAATTCATAAGTTACCGTATAAAAAATGCATTAAAATCTTTTGCCCGGAAAATGCCGGCAAGGGATGGAAATACCGGTTATTATACCAATGAAGCTGTAATGGTGGCGACAGAAAGCCGTACTTCGTCGCCCGTGCGTATTCCACGGGACAACGAATTTCTTCATCATCCGCAAATAAAAAACCTGTTCCCATGCGGTGAAGGCGCCGGCTATGCGGGTGGAATCGTAAGTGCTGCAATGGATGGTGAGAGAGTCGCTAAAAAAGTATATGCTTTGTTACACGCATAATTAAGCCCTATCTATACAAAAATATTTTTAATATGTAAAGGGCTGTACATTTAGAGACGTTCAATATCTTCGCAGGGTTTTATTATCTTTTAGAAAAATACGTCCAATTAAAAACTAATAATGGCCATACTCGAATTACAAAACCTTAAAAAATATTATGCCACTCAAAAGGCAGTGGATGATATAAGTTTTTCTATCCCGGAGGGAAATATATTTGGTTTACTGGGCCCAAACGGTGCGGGTAAAACCACTCTATTGCGTATGATTACTGGGATATTTTATCCTGATAGCGGAAGCATTTTATTTGAAGGGAAAAAGTTTGATCCTGTGAAAGACATTCCAAAGATCGGATATATGCCGGAAGAAAGAGGATTGTATAAAAAAATGAAAATTGGTGAGCAGGCATTATACCTTGCTATGCTGAAAGGAATGAGCCGTACCGATGCCAACAGGAAAGTAAAAGAGTGGTTTGTGAAATTTGAAATGCAAAGCTGGTGGAATAAAAAAGTAGATGATTTAAGCAAAGGTATGAGCCAAAAACTTCAATTTGTGATAACGGCATTGCATGAACCCCGGCTTCTTATTCTTGATGAACCTTTCAGCGGGCTGGATCCTGTGAACAGCAATGTGATAAAAGAAGAGATTTTTAAGCTTGCACAAAAAGGCACTACGATAATATTCAGTACCCACAGGATGGAGCAGGTTGAGGAAATTTGTGACAACATAGTTTTGGTGAATATGGGAAAGAAAATTTTAGACGGGAGCGTGAAGCAAATCAAGTATGATTGCAAAGAAAATATTTTCAAGGTGGGTTTTGATTCAATTCCGCAGTCTTTTCCAAATGATGTATTTGAAATTGTCAGGTCAAAAGATAATTTCTTAACTGTAAAAATTAACGATGGCTATAATCCGGCTGCAGTATTACAACAATTTTTGACACATGGGGCAAGTATTATTTCATTCAATGAAATATTACCATCTCTTAATGATATTTTTATTAAGAAGGTTGAAGACACAAAAGTTTCAAGACAATTTCAAAATGTGAATTAAAAACCTGGTTATACGAATCATACAAATTAATGCGCTTTCAATAATTTAACTGATATGGATAAAATATGGCTGGTTATTAAAAGAGAATATTTAACAAGAGTCAGGAACAAGACTTTTATACTTTCTACGATTTTACTTCCCTTGTTTTTTATTGGCTTCATTGTAGCATCGGCATATTTTTCAATAAAAAACACTGAAAATGAAAAAATTGCAGTAGAAGATGATAACGGCATTTTCAAAAACAGTTTTCAAAGTGATAAAGTAATTACTTATGAATTTCCCGCCGGTGTAAATGCGGACAATTTCAAAGAGAAAGGCTATTCGGCATTTTTGAAAATACCAGATACCTATGATTCCCGGCATGATTCTATTTCACTCATTTCTGATAAACAATTGGGGATTGCCGCGGAAGATAAAGTAAAGGACCAGATCAATGCAGCCATTCGGAACAAGGCATTTCTTAAAAATAATATTAATAAGAAAATACTGGATTCGATAAATGCGATACACGAGGAGGACCTTTATAAATTCAGCACTGTAATAAAACAGGGAAATAAAACAGAACAATCCAACTCAGGATTATCGTATGGTATTGGCTTTGGCAGCGGCATATTAATTTATATGACCTTGTTCATTTACGGCGCCGCAGTAATGCGTGGGGTTATGGAAGAAAAAATGAACCGTATTGCTGAGGTAATTATCAGTTCGGTAAAACCTTTTCAATTAATGATGGGGAAAATTATTGGCATAGCAGCAGTTGGCATCACCCAGTTACTTATATGGATGGTACTTATTACAGGCTTGATTTCGATAACCTCCGGGATTATATCGCACAATATGCTGGAACATATGCAAACGGTAGGTACTTCGATGAGTTCCCCAAATAATACGGCAGCGATTAATTTTTTAACTACAAAGGATACATTCCTTGGGGCAAACTGGGGACTTATCCTTCCATGTTTCCTGTTTTATTTTATAGGAGGATATTTATTTTATGCTTCACTATTTGCGGCTGTTGGCAGTGTTGTAAATGAAGATCCACAGGAAGCACAATCTTTAATGCTGCCGATAACAATGCCAATTATCCTGTCGTTTGTTATTATGATTAACGCGGTAGGTAAGCCTGATTCACCTATTTCTGTCTGGAGCAGTATGATCCCTTTCTCTTCACCCATTGTTATGATGGCACGCATACCCTCCGGAAGTGTACCCGGATGGCAAATTGCCGTTTCAATGATTTCATTAGTTGCAGGATTTGTGTTAACAACAATGCTTGCAGCTAAAATTTACCGTACCGGAATTTTATTATATGGCAAAAAAGTAACATTTAAGGAAATGGGTAAATGGCTATTCAGAAAATCATAAAGCTGATGCCGTCGTTGTTGTTGTTGTTGTATTTTTAGGAGTTCCTGCACCGAAGAGTGCGTGGTGAATTTCCTGCCTCACGAATTTTAAAATTATTCCACTTACAAACAATAATGAAGCAAAGATTATTCCTGCAACCAGCCCAGTAAAACCGTATAAAGCAGCTGATTTATTTTCCACATCATACGGAGGTTCCGGCTTGTCGAGTATTTTAATAAGCGGTGTTGCTTTTTGAAGTTTATACGCCGCATTCTGTTGGTTGGCAACTGCCTGGGCATACTGCTGGCGTATCATTTGTTTATCGGCAAGTAAATTTTCTGTTGGCACCCTGAACTCAAGTTTGGCCGTATTTGTAAACAAAGTTCTTTTATCGATTGCGATCAACTGGTTGTCTTTTGCATTCATTACCATTCTTAATGAATCAACTTTACCGGTGGCAAACTCAAAATCCCGTCTCGCCTTTTCCTGTTTAAGCTGAATATAGAAAAGAGAAATTTTATTAATAAACCCATAACTAATAACTCTTACAAGATCAGGGCTCCGGCCTGTGTAGGAAAGTATAAGCATGTTATTTTTATTAATTGTGGCATTAAGGCCGCTTTTTAAAATCCCACCTGCCCAGGTTATCAACTTGTATTCATTGCCAGGCATTTTTACTTTTGATTCAAACCAGCCACGATGATTATTAATGTCATCTGCCAATAGTTCCGCAATCGTTTTGTTACCCATCGAGGAATCACGAATGGAAGCAACTTCTTCACGGGTCGTACGGCTTTGCGCAAGTTCAATAATATTTATAGAGGCATCGTCGCTGAAGCTTTTGATTGATTCTGTGCCTAACAATGCGCTTAAGGTAGATGAGGTCGCATTATTGTCGTTACTGCTTGTTAATGGAAATACAGAAGACCTGGAAGTATAGGTTACAGGCTTTTGCTTGGCATATAAAACCAAAGCAAAAACTGCAGCAACCGCAACCGTAATTATAATAAGCCTGACTTTCTTTAACCGGTTAAAAACCGCTTCTGTTAATTCCTGAGTGGTCATAAAAATTGTTTAAAGTCTCGTAATTAAATATGCAAATACGAATGGCAATGAAGTTACAAGGACCTGTGAAACAATATCAACCAAATTTTTGCCTTCCGGTTTTCCGGGTACCACTATAATACTACCTTCCTGTACTTTGGGATAAAAATGTAAAAATCCGAAATTATGCGTTCGCTGACTTTTGCCATTCGCATAAGTTACATAAATTCTTTTTCGCCATGGTCTCACTCCAAAGCCACCGGCTTTACCGATATAGTATCCAAGGTTTGCATGATCCTTGTCAAAATAAATTTTCAACTGAGATTGAACGGCTCCCTTAATAGTTACTATTGGGTTAATTTCGGGGATATGAATGACATCACCTTCCTGGAGAACGATATCATATTTTGAGTTTTTATATTTCAAAGCATTGGCAAGATCAATGCTCACAGGTTCTGAAGGATCAAAAAGAACGCTATCAACAATTTTACCGGTTGTATCCTTTATATATTTTGTGCGGTTTCTTTTAAGCAAAGGATTCTCCCGCACAACTGTATCGCGCAACCTGTATAAAATTGCGCCATCAGCATTTGAATTTTCCTTAAGGCCGCCTGCTCTTTCAATAAAGGATGATAACCGCTCATCACTACTAAGCTTTGGATAAGTTCCCGGGTATTTTACTTCACCATCCAGTTTCA
Organism: Ginsengibacter sp.; assembly: GCA_040005125.1. GTDB lineage: Bacteria > Bacteroidota > Bacteroidia > Chitinophagales > Chitinophagaceae > Ginsengibacter. The sequence goes on along the minus strand of JBDTZL010000194.1, from coordinate 20,520 downwards.
CATTTTCCTGTAAATGAAAAATAGGGTTTTTCCTTACAAAAACCTGGTCATATGGCCTCAGCCTTACATTTTCGGTAACAGAATCCAGCTCAAGATTTGTTTTAATAGAATAACCCCGAATGACGGTTTTGGTAGGCTTACTTCCTTGTTGCGATGAGTCAACATCCATAATACTTGATACTACGATTTGTCCAAATTCTGCTGAAGGTTTTAAGCCATTTGCAAAATATAAAAGGTCTTTCAGAGACATACCACCAAACCTTTGAAATTTACCGGGCTTACGAACTTCCCCTTCTATGGTTACAAACTGCTTATCGGAAAACTGGTTCCTGTTAAATACTTCAACAACATCATTGGGCTCAATCGGAATATTATAAATACTATTTAAATTCTTATTAAGGTCTGCGAGGCTTACATCAATTTTATCTGATTTTAAATTGGCGGAATCACCCGCGCCCTTGTAGACATACGCCCTGCCAACATAAGAATTTGGAGTAATACCTCCCGCCCTGTTAATTATATCAAATAAACGATCGCCTTTTCTTATTTCATAAACATTGGGATAGGCAACTTCGCCCTTAACTATTACTTTGTTATTAAGCCCCGGATTTATTGGGTCTATTACTACAACATCGCCATCATACAACCGTTCATCGGTAGCCACACCGCCTGCTTTTAAACCTATTGCATTAAAGTTGACATTTTTTATAACTTGTTTTTCATTTACGTTCCTGATAATTACACCGCCGGATCCGTAAGCATCGGGAGTGAAGCCCCCGGTGTATTTCAAGAGTGCCTGCATCCCTTCCCCTTTCTTTAACTGGTAATACATTGGCCTTCTAAACTGGCCTGAAGCAAGAATTTTTTTATCATAAAAAGGTACAATTACAAAATCATTATTTTCCAGGTAAAGATGTTTGCCATAATCTCCCGATGTTAAATATTTGTATACATCTATTGAGTCGATAATTCTGCCGTTGCGCGAAATAAGAATATTCCGCATATTCCCGAACTCAGTAAGGCCACCCGCAAGCGCCACTATATTCAGTGCATTGGTAAATGCAGATACAACCTTTGGGCCGGGATCTGTCACCTCGCCGGATGCCTGCACAACAATACTGCGGGGCTGGCCCAGGCTAACTGATATATTAGTGGAAGGCGGAATTACTCTCTTAAACCGGTCGTAAATAATATTGCGTGCATTGTCAAAAGATAATCCCTGTACTGTTATTTTGCCCAATCCCTGCGGGAAAATTGAGCCATCCCGGGCAACTTCATAACTCTCTTCAAAATCTGCCCCGCCCCAAAGGGATACAACAATATGGTCGCCCACACCTATTGGATAGTCAAGGGGCGGAGTTGAAAGCTGGGATAGTTCAAGTATCTGATCATTTTGAAAAAGGTCGGCTCCGTAAACTTCCTCGGGGTTATTTTCTTTCTTTTTGAAATTATCTTTTTGTGTACTGTCTCTTGCAATTACATTTTTATTTTTCAGGTCAGATAAATTCTTATGAATGTCCTGACCTGCTTTTTTCTGTTGCTGATTATTATCTCTCAAATAATTTTGCAGGTCAGATGGCGATGCGTTTTTCAATGCACTGGGGTCAATAGGCTCGTCAGGTGTTTCGGTTGGTACCTGCGCATATATATTGTTATGTAGAAACAGGATAAAAAAAACAGAAAATAATACGACTATAAAAAACTTTAGGGAGGCAATCATTTCTTTGAAAAAACACATTTGAAATGGGTTAATGGCTAATACTTCTTTGAACCGGGCAAATATAAGATTTTATTTCAGTGGCCTGTTCAACACCTCATTGAATTCCAGCCAGATATCCTTAATAATTTTTTCTGCAGGCTTTATATCATTTATGAGAGCGCTCACCTCGCCTATTTCCAGTTCCCCATCATCCAGGTTTCCATCAAACATCCCTTTTTTGGCTCTTCCTTTTCCCAGGAGTTCCTTTAACTGGCTTACACCTGCATGTTCTTCATGCGCCTTTTTGATTTCATTATAAAAATTATTTTTCATCATCCGCACAGGTGTAAGTTCTTTTAACGTAACGATGGTATCCCCTTCTTTAGCCTGCACCACAGCATTTTTGAAATCCAGGTGTGAGGATGCTTCGTGAGATGCGACAAAACGGCTACCCATTTGTACTCCTTCAGCGCCTAAAACCATACAGGCGCACATCTGGCGGCCTGTACCGATACCCCCCGCTGCGACTACAGGAATCTGCACTGATTCACAAACCAATGGGATCAACACCATAGTTGTCGTTTCTTCTTTTCCGTTATGGCCGCCGGCTTCGAAGCCTTCTGCAATCACGGCATCACAGCCTGCCAGTTCTGCTTTTTTGGCAAACCGGCTGCTGCTTACCACATGCATTACTTTTATTCCGTATCGTTTTAAATAGCTGGTAAAAGTTGAGGGATTGCCGGCTGAAGTAACAACCACCGGTACTTTGTTGCGGATAATTATCTCAATTTGTTGATCAATACCGGTATACAATAAGGGAAGGTTTACACCGAATGGCTTATTGGTAGCCGCCATACATTTTTGAATATGCTCTTCAAGCACGGCCGGGCTCATACTGCCGGCGCCAAGCATTCCAAGGCCCCCGGCATTACTAACGGTACTGGCAAGCCGCCAACCGCTTGCCCATATCATCCCCGCCTGAACAATAGGATATTTAATATTAAAAAGGCGGGTGATGCGGTTAGAAAACATAATAAGCCAATTTGCGAATTAGCCACCCGCTAGCTATCGGGCCGGCTAATTATGAGCCCAGATCAATTTCTGTATTGTCACCGATGTTAAGTGATCGCGTTTCTCCTCTTATTTCTGTGTCACTCCCAATTAGTGAATCATCAAGAACCACATCGTATAATTTTGAGTAAGATCCAATGATGGAAGCTTTTACTATGGAATAATGTACAATGGTATTTTCACCCATAGCAACATGTGGCCCGATTATAGAATTTTTTATATCGCACCCTTCAGCAATACTTACCGGAGGAATGAAAATGGTGTTTTCGAATTTATTAGACTCTGCAATAATGCCTCCGAATTTTTGAAGCAGGATCGCGTTCGATTGAAGCAGCGTTTCTTTCTTCCCGCAATCAAACCAGTTTTCGACCTTAAATGACTTGAACTTTTCCCCGCCTTCTATCATGCATTCCAGTGCGTCAGTAAGGTTAAATTCATCATGGCTTTTAATGTTGTTGCTGATAATTTTATCAAGGCATTTAAACAAAATTTTTGAATCCCTGATTTTATAAAGGCCCACGAGCGCCATATTGGATTTGGGAATTGAAGGTTTTTCGACAACCTTGTTTATAAAGCCTTTGTCATCAATTTCTGCAACACCAAAATTCCTCGGATCATCCACTTTTTTTACACCCAGCATCGAAGAAGAAGAAGAAAGCACTGTATGAATGTCGTATTCACAAATAGTATCTCCCAAAACAATAAACACTTCATCATCTCCTATTATTTTCCTGGCGAGATCAACGGCGTGAGCGGTTCCTTTGCGTTCGGTCTGGTAAATAAAATGACATATGAGATGAGGGTATTTTGCTTTTATATAATCCTGGATCTTTTCACCCAGGTATCCAACTATAAATACAAATTCATTGATGCCCGCTTCGTGAAGCTGGTCAACATTAATACTTAAAATTGTTTTGCCCGCTAAAGGAATTAAAGCCTTGGGCTGTGTATATGTATGCGGCCGCAATTTTGTGCCTGCACCTGCTACCGGGATTATCGCCTTCATGAATGTGAATATACGATGTAAAATGCAATGTACGATGTGAAAGGCAATGTACGAGGTACGACGTACGATGTACGATGTTTCATGTACGATGTACGAAGAAACAAGCACAGATCTTTAATATCATGCGGGCGATCATCGTGTAATTTAATTACTTTTAACGAGACTGCGGGTGTTTACATCGTACATCTCACATCGTACCTCGTACATTGCATTCACATTTTTTGTACGTTTGCCGCAAATTTAATTTTTCATGCAAAGAGATACTTTGGTTTTTGATATTATTAATAAGGAATTGAACAGGCAACGGGAAGGTATTGAGCTGATAGCCTCAGAAAATTTCACTTCGCTCCAGGTTATCCAGGCAATGGGAACAGTTCTTACCAATAAATATGCGGAAGGCTATCCTGGTAAACGATATTATGGCGGATGCGAATTTGTAGACGAAGCCGAGCAACTGGCAATAGACCGGCTTAAAGAAATATTTGATTGTGAATATGCTAATGTACAACCTCATAGCGGGGCGCAGGCCAATGCGTCCCTTATGCTGGCAATTTTACAGCCTGGTGATAAAATTTTAGGGCTCGATCTTAGCATGGGTGGCCATCTTACGCATGGTTCCCCGGTAAATTTTTCCGGGAAATTATATGAAGCACATTTTTATGGAGTTGTAAAAGAAACAGGGCTGGTAGATTATGAAATGCTGGAACAAAAGGCAAGAAAAGAGAAACCAAAACTTATTATTTGCGGCGCTTCGGCTTATAGCCGCGACTGGGATTATGAACGAATCAGGAAAGTTGCCAACGAAATAAATGCTTTCGTGTATTGTGATATGGCCCATCCTGCCGGCCTTATTGCCAAGGGCCTGTTGAAATCACCTTTTGACCATTGTCATTTTGTAACCTCCACTACTCATAAAACGTTACGTGGACCCCGGGGTGGCATTATACTGATGAAGAAAGATTTTGAAAATCCTTTCGGCCTGAAAGATAATAAAGGAAATATAAGAATGATGAGCCACCTGCTCGATATGGGCGTTTTTCCAGGTACCCAGGGTGGCCCGCTTGAGCATATAATTGCTGCAAAGGCAATCGCTTTCGGTGAAATATTAACTGACGAATTTACGGTTTATGCAAAACAAATACAGTTAAATGCACAGGCAATGGCAAAGGCATTTAATGCAAAAGGGTACGATCTAATAAGTAACGGCACCGATAATCATTTAATGCTTATTGACCTTCGCAACAAAAACATTACGGGCAAAAAAGCACAGGAAACATTGGATAAGGCAGGCATTACGCTCAATAAAAATGCCGTTCCTTTTGACGATAAAAGCCCATTTGTAACATCGGGCATACGGGTAGGCGTGCCCGCAATTACTACAAGAGGAATGATGGAAAATGATATGCAGGAAGTAGTGGACCTTGTTGATAAAATCCTCACGAATCTTGACAATGAGAAAATGATCCTCGAAGTAAATAATGAGGTGAAAGAATTGATGAAAGGGTTTCCATTGTATGCGGAATTGGGGTAACAGTCAGCATTTATAAAAAGGGGGTCGCTTTCAAAATTATTTATTTTGCCTTGCTTTGCTTCATTCTAAGAATCTTTCCCTGATACCAGTTGCAGGAACCATACAAGTATTCCTCCTGCCAAATATTTTATATCGTGTACCTGCAATGAGATTGTAAACATAGTCACGAATGAATTTAGGGATGATAATAAAAACATAAAAGATTTTCCAAATGCCACCCAAATCTTTAAATACATGAAGACCCGCAGAAGATTTCAAAAAACATTTGTCCCCGCTGATATAAACGAAAGAGTCAAAATCATCAGTAGGCAAACCAAATTGCCGTAGTAATGATTGCCCGCTTTCAGATTGTAAAGATGCAAATTTGAATTTTGCTTTTGAATCCCTTTTGATTGTAAATTGCACAATACCATTGCACAAATTGCAAACTCCATCAAACAACAATATGTGTGTTTCGTTATTGCTCATTGTTCAGGATATTGCCCAAAGCTGATTCAATAGCCGCAAATTTAAAAGTGTAACCGGCCTGCAAAAGTCTTTTAGGAACAACCCAACGGCTTTTCAAAATGAGTTCTGGTTCTGTTTGAATTATAGCAGCTCCAATTCGAAGTAGCAATTCGGGAAAGGGTAACCCGATCTTTACATTCATAGCCTTCCTGAATGTTTTCATTAAGGTCTTATTGTCAATCGGATTTGGAGTTGAACAATTGAAAATACCTTTTAACTCTTTATGCGATTGAAAAAATAAAATGATATTGAACAAATCTTCAATGTGTATCCAACTGAACATTTGATTTCCTTTCCCTTGTCGGCCGCCGAATCCGAAACGAACAAGATTTATAAGTGGCATCATTACGCCACCGTTTTTCCCCAGCACGATTGCCATCCGTAAAACAACTTGCCTGGTTTTGGGAAGATGAAATGAAAAAAATGCCTGTTCCCATTTTGTTGCCACATCAACTGAAAATCCACTTCCGATTTCTCCGCTGCTTTCTGTCATTGGCCTGTCTTCTGCATGACGGTAAATGGTAGCTGTTCCTGAGTTAATCCAAAGTTCAGGAGGATTGTTGCATTTCAAAACTGCTTCACCCAGTGCTTTTGTAGTTTCTGTTCTTGATTTTAAAATTTCTTCTTTGTTCTTCCTGTTGTACCGGCAGTCAACAGATTTACCGGCAAGGTTTATCAGCATGGCAGAATTTTCAAGTGCACTGATAATTCCTTCTGTGTCGCTCCATTTAATACTTTGCTGCTGCCTTGAAATGATAATCACCACGTAACCTGAATTGCGAAATTGCCCCGTCAAATATTTTCCGACAAAACCAGTTCCACCTGCTATAATTATTTTTTTACTCACGGATTTCCTCTCTTATTGGTAAAACGTCTTTTGGAATACCGGCAATGGAATTTACAGGAATGTATTCAATTTCAAATGTCCCTTCGTAACCAAATAGCTTCCCCCACATCCTGTTACTTACTAAAACTGAGATTTTGAATTTCTGTTCTTTGTCATCGAACCATTCGCAAACAGTTGCGTCGCCCGAAAACAACTTTGGAAATTTGAAGCCCAAAACGCCTTCATAAAATCTTTGTTCACCGGAATGAAGTATGAGTCCTCCATTTTCTGAAACGCTCATTTCAATATCAACCGCAAGGTGCTGATGCGTTCCTAAATAATCAACGATCCGTTTTCTCTTTTCGCTGTAAATCATTGTTGCATCAAACCTCCTTTCACGATTTGGAAACTTATACTTGCGAACCCAGGTAACTGTTTCTCTTCCAAACTTGTCTTTATAAGCATAGTTTTCAATAGTGAAAGGAATATCTTTTCCCTTTTGCGGAAACATGATGTTTCTCCATGTGCCAACATATAAAAATGGAAGTGTGTATACTTTGCCATACCAAACGTTTTGCATAACTCCTTTACCAATGGAAGCAATTTTGTCGCCGCTGTTAAACCCAAAACGCTTCTGAATTTGCGGATGCAGCTTTTGAAAATCCGGGCCTAAAACCTGTTGATATATTGACCTCATTATTGTTTCTGTTTGATTATACAATTGGACGCTTTAGGCAAACATCCTATATTAAGAATTGCAATTATAGAAATTACCGTCATTGAAATGCTTAATGAAAATGGATTGAATGGAAAAGTAAAAATTGCCGGGCTGCTGAAAATTGCCGCAGTTGCAAGCAGCAGCAATGCGGTAATATTTATAATATGAATTGATTTTTTGTGCACAACAAGAATGATAAGTCCAAAAAAAATTTCAGTCAAACCGATAAAAGTCAAGACACCCTTTTCATTTCCACTAAACAGTCCTGATCGCTTTAGAAATTCCAGTTCTCCCGTGCCGGCAAATAAAAGCTTGGGAATTAACCCCTGGTAAATCCACACCAATCCTAAAGTAATGTTTGAAAGTAACACAGTTAACTGTGCTTTGAGGGCTTGTTTTGGGTGTAATCCTTTTTCAATCCAGTTCTTTAAGCAATCGAAGCTCCACGCCGTTGCCCAAATCATTAAGGGCCGAAAAATAAATTTATCAAACATTTTTCCGAAAAATCCCCAACGGGTTTCGTAATCGTATCCCGTAAAGAATTTTATTTCATCTGCTTCCGGAACGTACTTCCAATAGCCCGCACCTTTTTTAATAACGGAAAGGCTGCTGCCCGATGAAAACTTTAGAACCGATGTACTTTCTCCATTGTCTTTTGTCCTGGTCGCAACACTTTCACCAATACCGTTTACGTTAATTCCAAAACCAACTTTTGTTGAGTAAAGAAACCTTTGAGGTTCAGCAGGGTTGTCTTTTGGTAAATAAGTTATTTCAGAAAAACGCAAGTCCCATTGCTGGTGTATTGCAGGATCTTGCGTATACGTCCACAAGGTATCAAAGTTGCATTTGATTTTGGTTTCTATGTAAAGAGGTTTTCGGTTCACTCACTGCCGTCTTTAAAAAGGCAGTACTTCAAAAATAAGCGAAACTCTCATCATAATATAAACGATTATCCAACACTTTTAAAATCAGCAGTATGCCGTTCCTGTTATAAGATGTTTGACCTGCAAATGCAACGAAAAAGGCTATTTGTTTAATTTATTATATATTAATGCAACTATTTAATTAGTACAGTTTATTTTCGCAGTACAAATTTATCTCATGATACAACGGGTACAAACCATATGGATGATATTGGCAGCAGCGGCTGTTTTTCTTACGTTTACACTTACATTTCCATTTTATAGCGGCGCTCTGATCGCAGATAACAGCTTTCATCCAATAATTGCAACAGAAAATCTTTTTATTGTAATACTTACGAGTGCCCTGGGTACCGGAATTCTTATAAATGTTTTCTTATTTAAGCAACGTAGTATCCAGTTTCGCATTATCATCTTCGCATTACTTTTAGAAGGGCTCATTATCTTTCTGTATATAAAACAAATTGCCGCATTTTCCAAAGGAAATCTCGGGATTGGTTCTGCTTTGCATCTCCTGATAATTCTATTTCTCATTTTCGCCGCAAAAGGTATTTACAAGGATTCAAAACTTATAAAGGAAAGTAATAGGTTGAGATGAAGCTGTGAGCTGTGATCTGCCAGCTATCAGCCTGATGCCGTTACTCATGGAAAATTCCGGCATGGGTAACAACTTTCTACCTGCTACCTGCTACCTGATTTAAATATACTTCCCGGTATAGCTTTCTTTAATTTTTTTAAGCCCTGCGGGAATACCTGCATACACAAGATTGCCTCCGCCGTCACCGGCTTCAGGACCAAGATCAATCACCCAATCAGCAGATTTTATAACATCAGTATTATGCTCTATCACGAGAATAGAATGACCTTGCTCAATGAGCGCATTAAAAGAGGAAAGCAATTTTTTTATATCATGAAAATGAAGGCCTGTTGTGGGCTCGTCAAAAATAAAAAGGAGATTGCCCTGGCCTTTTCCCTTTCCCAGGAAGGAGGCCAGCTTCACACGTTGCGCTTCACCACCACTGAGTGTATCAGAAGACTGCCCGAGTTTAATATAGCCTAAACCCACATCGCTCAATGGCTGTATTTTTTTTGCTACATCCAATCCTGAAGCCTCATTCTTTTTATTCCCTGGTTTTTCTTTCCCAAAAAATTCAATCGCTTCGTCAACACTCATCTCGAGCACATCATAAATATTTTTTTCCTGGTAGTTTACTTCAAGCACTTCCTGTTTGAACCTTTTTCCTCCACACACATCACATATTAAATGAACATCTGCAAGGAACTGCATTTCCACTACCTGTTCTCCTTCCCCTTTACAGGCATCGCAACGGCCTCCATCAACGTTAAAAGAAAAATGCTTGGGTAAATAACCCCGTATTTTACTCAACGGTTGTTTACTGAAAAGTTCCCGTATTTCATCATATGCTTTTATATAAGTAACCGGGTTGCTGCGTGAGGATTTGCCAATCGGGTTCTGATCAATCATTTCAACCTGGGAGATATAATCCAGGTCGCCGGTGAGCCCCTTGCTCAATCCAACTTTCTCAGCAATCTCTCCTTTAAATTTTTTAAATGCCGGGTATAAAATCTGTTTTACCAATGTTGTTTTGCCGCTGCCACTTACCCCGCTTATTACACAAAGGATGTTTAAGGGGAATACCACATCGATATTTTGCAGATTATTCTGGCGGGCTCCATGCAATGTTATTGAGCGGTTCCATTTGCGAATCTGCTTTGGCGGTTCAATAGTTAGTTCACCTTTTAAATATTTTCCTGTAAGGCTTTCGGGATTAGTGACTATTGCATTATAATCACCTTCTGCGATTACTTCTCCACCCAGGTGGCTGGCAAGGGGGCCCATATCAATTATATGGTCGGCCTCACGCATCATCATTTCATCATGCTCCACTACCACCACAGTATTGCCAAGATCCCTGAGATTTTTTAAAACCACAATAAGCCGTTCAGTATCTCTTGAATGAAGGCCGATTGACGGTTCATCCAGTATGTATAAAGAATTGGTAAGGTTACTCCCCAGGCTTCTTGTAAGCTGTATGCGCTGGCTCTCACCCCCGCTTAATGAATTGGCCAGCCTGTTTAGGGTCAGGTAACCTAATCCAACATCTAAAAGTGTTTGAAGCCGGTTATTGATTTCAATTAAAATCCTTTTTGCAACAGCTTTATCATAGTCGGAAAGTTCTATTTCAGCAAACCATTTTTGAAGATCTTTAACCGGCATTTCGCAGAGCTCACCAATATTTTTATGATTCACTTTAACATACAAGGCTTCTTTTCTAAGCCGGTACCCATGGCATTCAGGGCAAATAGTTCTTCCACGGTAACGGCTCAGCAATACGCGGTATTGGACTTTATATAAGTTTTGCTCGACCTCTTTAAAAAATTCATCAAGTCCTGAAAAATACTCATTACCGGTCCAGAGCAGATTGTATTGCGCAGTTGTAAGATCGATAACAGGTTTATGCACCGGAAAGTCGAAACGGGCAGCCACCCGAATGAGCCTTTCTTTCCATTGACCCAATTTCTCTCCGCGCCATGGAGCTATAGCATTTTCATAAACACTTAATCTTTTGTCAGGAATCACAAGGTCGGGATCGATACCAAGCACCATGGAAAAACCACCACATACCGGGCATGCTCCATAAGGGTTATTAAACGAAAATAGATTGGGTACCGGTTCTTCGAATTTTATTCCGTCCAGTTCATATTTATTGGAAAAATGCACTGTTTGTGAATTGTTTATTTCAAGGGTAATTTCACCCTCACCTTCATAAAATGAAGTAGTAACGGAGTCGGATATACGATGTTTGTCATCTTCATCAAAATCTTTTATCACAAGCCGGTCAATGAGCACATAAGGCGCCTTATGTGTAAAAAATGAAGATAGATTTTTCTTATCCTGGATATCTTCAATTCTTATTATTTCACCACCGGTGTAAATTCTTGAAAACCCTTTTTGCATTAAAATGTTAAGTTCTTCTCTAACATCCCTGTTATGATGCTGCCTGAATGCAACCAGCAGCAAAACCTTATCGCCTTTTTTAAGCCCTGCAATTTCATTGACCACATCATTTACATCATCTTTTTTTACTTCTCTTCCGCTTACAGGAGAAATCGTTTTGCCGGCCCGTGCAAATAACAAACGCAGGTAATCATAAATTTCAGTCATGCTGCCTACGGTTGAACGGGGGGTGCGTGCGATAACTTTTTGTTCAATAGCAATTGCCGGACATAACCCTTTAATATAATCCACGTCCGGCTTATTCATGCGGGCCATAAACTGTCTTGCATAAGCACTGAGGCTTTCTGCATAACGCCTTTGCCCTTCAGCAAATAGCGTGTCGATAGTTAATGAAGATTTACCAGAACCGGAAACCCCGGTAACAACAATAAGTTTATTGCGGGGAATCTCAACAGTGACATTTTTGAGATTATGAACCCTCGCCCCTTTTATAAAAATATTGTTACGCTGTACACCCGCTGATTTGAACATTGCCGGTTTGGTGGAGACTTTACTTGTATTCATACGAACTGCAAAGTTAACGAATCGTAGTTTTACTAATGCGTTTATGAGTGGTATTCCTCGATTTTCCAGGATTCGGAAAATAGACCCTCAAAACAGGTGCAAGTCTTATTTATTGTTCTAACTTACATGCTCCAATTATCCTGAAAGAATGAAGAACCTTCTGCGCTTCGCACAATAGATTCCTACATTATTTTCTTCTTAACTGGAACGGCTTGCACAATATCCTAAACAAAAAACGTAACAGTTTATGAAATCTATGATTACATTATCCGACCAGCAATTAATTCACCTTTACCTTGATGGTGATGCTGAAGCCCTTTCAAGTCTTGTACACCGGTACAAAGACAAAATTTACACCTCAATTTATTTATTGGTAAAAGACAAATATCTCGCGGAAGATATTTTCCAGGACTCTTTTATCAGGATAATTGATACCATTAACGGCGGCAGATATACAGATGAAGGAAAATTTTTACCCTGGGCAATGCGCATCGCTCACAATTTATGCGTCGATCATTTTAGAAAAATCAAACGCAGCCCATCTATTAAAACCAGTGATGACCGCGACATTTTTGAAGTTATCAATTTTGCTGAAGCCGGTGCTGATGAAAAAATGATGCAAACTCAAAGTCATGAAAGAGTAAGAAAATTACTTGAAATGCTTCCTGAAGACCAAAGGGAAGTTATTGTGATGAGGCATTATGCAGACCTGAGCTTTAAAGAAATAGCCAAATTAACCGATTGCAGTATCAATACCGCGCTTGGACGTATGCGTTACGGGCTTATTAATTTAAGAAAGATGATGACTGAAAGACAAATAGCTTTATAATAATTTTGTACCCCCTTTAAGAATAGAAATCCCCCTCACAATATTTGATGGGGATTTTTTATTTAATTAGATGTAGTTATGATTTTCAAGCAATGTGCCCTCCTTTTTTATTAATATTATTTTAACAGTAATTACTTTTTAAAAGTTAAACCCGCCTGCATTCCTGCCGTCACTTATTCATAAAATCTTTTTATGAATAAATATCTTTTTTCTTTTTTGATATGCACTTTATGTTTCAGTGCTTTAGCCGAAGCCCAGGTAGGCGTTTACATAGGTCCGCGACCGGGATATGGACGAGGTTATAGACACAGGCAAAGACCGCGACAAAATTTACCGCCATTTCAACCCGTTGTAAATGTTTCATTCGGTTATGGATTTCCTAATCTTGACAAAGACCAGCTTCCGGATTTTTATAATCTTTATAAGGGAACCGTAACTTCACAAACAGGCCCAATTACAGGTGCAATTGATTACAGGTTTTCACGCAACATGAGTATTGGGGTTTTAGTAACGCATGGAAATGTGAAGGTTCCCTACTATAATTATAACGAACCTTCTTCTCCTGTATTTACAGGTTCATTGGATAACTGGGCTGTGATGTTAAATTTCATGCGCTACATCCAGGCAACCGGAAAAATAACTCCTTATTTAAGAACAGCAATTGGCATAAATACCTGGCAACAAAATTATACTGATGCCCAGGGGAATAAAGTTAATATGGATGGAGTGCCTTCCCAACTTGCCTACCAGGTTGGGCTCGGTGCCGACTTTTATTTATCAAAAAATGCAGGCTTATTTTTAGAAGCAGGCTATGGGAAATATATTTTGCATGGAGGGCTTACCTTTAAATTTTAACCAGGCTTTTTAAACACGGGGGATTGTATATGCTGCCTCTGAAATCAAAATTTGTGGCTTATTCATGAATTGCGCCCTCTTTTTATATAGAATTTATATTTTCGGAAGAATCGTTGTCTATATTCTGTTTCACTCTACATTTGCAGTTATTTGAAAATGAAGCATACAGTGTGTTTGTATGAAATTTGAACTTAAATTTGTGCAGTGAGCAAAAATCTCAATAAAGTAACCGGGGCAGGGTTACTTATTGCTTTAGGAATTATTTACGGAGACATTGGAACCTCGCCACTCTATGTTTTAAATGCCATCATCAGGGATAAAGTAATCTCACCGGAACTTATATTAGGAGGATTGTCGTGTATCATATGGACGCTTACTTTGCAAACCACGGTTAAGTATGTTATACTTACTTTAAAAGCAGATAACAGGGGTGAAGGTGGTATCTTTTCATTATATGCCCTGGTTCGCCGGCAAAGAAAATGGCTGGTATTTCCAGCCATTATCGGGGGCGCTTCATTATTAGCAGATGGTATGATCACACCACCTATTTCTGTTACATCTGCTATTGAAGGTTTGAAACAGATCCCTTTTTTTAGTGAAATCACCAATTCTACAATCGTATATATTGTTCTGGGGATTTTAGTCGTTCTTTTCTTTGCACAGCAATTTGGTACGGCTTCAATAGGTAAAATGTTTGGGCCTATAATGTTTACCTGGTTTTTAATGCTGGCGGTTTTGGGTTCGGTGCACATTTTTGATGACTTATATATCTTCAGAGCATTTAATCCGTTGTATGGTATAAAATTATTAACCTTATACCCGGGTGGTTTCTGGTTATTGGGGGCCGTATTCCTTTGTACCACCGGAGCCGAAGCCTTGTACAGTGACCTTGGTCATTGCGGACGGGGCAATATTCGTTTTTCATGGATCTATGTAAAAACAGCCCTGCTGATCAATTACCTGGGGCAAGGCGCATGGTTACTTCACAATCATTCCGGAAAAATTTTCTCCAAACAAATAATTGATAATGGGTTCAATCCATTTTATGGCATCATGCCGGAGAATTTTAAAATAATAGGAATTGTGATTGCCACAGTTGCCGCAATTATTGCCAGCCAGGCCTTGATAAGTGGCTCGTTTACCCTCATAAGCGAAAGCATGCGGTTAAACCTTTGGCCCAAGATGAAAATAAATTATCCCACCGAAGAAAGAGGCCAATTATTTATACCTGGCATTAATACTGTTTTGTTTTTAGGCTGTTGTGGTATCACTATTTATTTCAGGACCTCATCAAACATGGAAGCTGCCTACGGGCTCGCAATTACGCTTTGTATGCTGGCAACCTCCCTTTTATTTGCAAACTTTCTTGTATCACGGAGAACTCCCAAAATATTCATTTATCTCTATCTCATAGTATATCTTGCAATTGAGATGAGCTTCTTATTTGCCAATCTCAATAAATTTCCACATGGCGGCTTCGTAACCCTGATAGTAGGTGGCGCGCTTTTCAGTGTAATGTATATATGGTTCAGGGCAAGGAAAGTTAAAAACCGGTATGTTGAATTTGTGAGGCTTGAACAATACCTCCCAACCATACAGGAACTTAGCAATGATCTTACCATTCCAAAATATGCCACACACATGGTTTATTTAACCAGTGCCAACAATCCAAAAGAAATTGAACATAAGATCGTTTATTCCATTCTTAACAGGAAACCCAAGCGTGCGGATATTTATTGGTTTGTGCACGTAGACACACAGGATGACCCATATACCAATGAGTATACTGTAGAGACTATTATTCCCAATGAGGTAATAAGGGTCGAATTACGTTTAGGATTTCGTATTGAGCCAAGAATAAATTTAATGTTCAGAAAGGTTGTGGAGGATATGGTTGCCAATAAAGAAGTAAACATTACCAGCCGTTATGAAAGCCTGCAACGAAATAATGTTGTTGGTGATTTCCAGTTTATCGTATTGGAAAAATTCTTATCGCAGGATAATGAATTGCCTTTCTTCGAAAGAATAATTATGAAATTATATTTCTGGGTGAAGGAAATAAGCCTTAGCGAAGAGAAGGGTTTTGGACTGGAGCAAAATAATGTAACGGTTGAAAAATTTCCACTTATAGTTGCCCCGGTAAGTAAGTTGAAACTAAAGCGGATTTTCCAGGATGATGAATAGGCAGGCAAAGCATTGGTCATTTGTCATTTGTCAATAAGTCATTTAATTCGCCGCTGCATTCAATGACTCAATGACTGTTGACCATAGACAATTAACAACTGCAACTACTTGTCCCCAACAATAATTTATATTATCTCCGGTTATGCAGTTATCCTGATATTGGTTTACATTATCCAGGAGAAATTTATTTTTAAGCCTGAAAAATTAAAACAGGATTTTCTTTACAGATATGATGTTCCTTTCAAAGAATTATTTATTGATGTAGAACCCGGGGTAAGAATTAACGGGCTTCATTTTTATGTAAAAGAACCGCACGGACTTATTCTTTATTTTCATGGAAATACTAAAAGTATTAAAGGATGGGCCAGGTATGCCAAAGATTTTTACAGGTATCAATATGATGTAGTGCTGGTGGACTATCGTGGCTTTGGAAAAAGCACCGGGAAGCGGGGTGAAAAGGCAATGTTCAATGACATGCAGGTAGTATATGATTCACTGGTTGTTCAATACCACGAAAATCATATACTTGTGTATGGAAGAAGCCTTGGCAGCGGGTTTGCCACCAAGCTTGCCAGCGATAATTCGCCCCGTTACCTGATTCTTGACGCTCCGTTTTATAGTTTTCAAAAAGCGGTGCAGCGTTTTATTCCCATTTTACCAATGAAATATGTTTTGCGCTACCAGTTGCAAACTGATAAATGGATACGCAAAGTAAATTGCCATACTTATATTCTTCATGGCACAAAAGACTGGCTCATCCCGATAAAACACAGTGAACAGCTTCAGCAATTAAACCCACATAAAATAACCCTTATACGCATCCAGGGCGCAGGGCATAATAATCTGCCTTCATTCCCCGAATACCATAATTTCATCAGGGATATTTTAGCTCCATAACCCGTGAAAGGGAATAAAAAAGATGACTGAACCTCAAAAACATACAATAAAAAGAAGACCCTTCAGAGGATGGAAGCTGCTTAAAATTATCATTGTTGTTTATTGTTCTGCAGGAATTGCATTGTATTACCTGCAGGAAAAATTAATGTTTCACCCAATACCTCTTCCTCCCGGTTATCAGTTCAAATTCAATATTCCTTTTAAAGAAGCAAACATCCCGCTTAATGCAAAAGATAACCTTAATATTGTTCAGTTTTTTACCGGGGATTCAGTACCGAAGGGCGTGGTACTTTATTTCCATGGCAACAGGGAGAATGTAACCCGCTATGCCAGATATGCCGTAAATTTTACCCGGCACGGTTACGATATATGGATCACTGATTACCCGGGCTATGGAAAAACAACGGGTACATTAACCGAAGAAAATCTATACATGCAGGCAAAAGAAGTGTACAAGCTTGCCAGAACAAAATTTGGGAAAGACAGTATCATCGTCTATGGCAAATCGTTAGGTTCCGGTGTTGCTTCTTATCTTGCCTCAAAAGAACCCTGCAGGCGGCTTATTTTGGAAACACCTTATTACAGTATGCCGGATTTGTTCAGCAGTTATGTCCCATTCTACCCTACAAATGCCATGTCACATTTTAAACTGCCTACCGGGGAATATCTCAAAGAAATAAATATACCCGTCACTATTTTTCATGGCAATGCCGACTGGATTATCCCCTACCGCTGCGCTGCAAAGCTGAAACAATTTCTAAAACCCGGAGATGAATTTATCACAATTGATAAAGGCTCACATAACGATCTCAATGACTTTTCTCTATTTCATGAAAAACTTGATTCTATTTTGTCGCTTCAAAATCATTTTACTTTAAAAGCAACAAAATAATAATTATTTGCTGCGCCTATTAATTCAAGATCAAAATAATATGAATTGATAAATTGCTGGTAAGCCATAAATTCATGGGTGGGAACTACAAACTCATCAAAGAAAATAATATCATCCTTCTTCAGAAACGGCGCCAGGCTCGTAAGCGTAAATAAGGTAGCTGAATACAGGTCTGCATCCAGCATCACAATTAATTTCTTACTGTTATCAAAACTCTTTAAAAACCCTGGAAGTGTTTGCTGAAATAAGCCCTGGTAAAATTTTCCCCGTTGGTCTTTTATTGCAGGAATTTTATTACCGGTATCAAAGGTTCCTTTTTTATAGGGGCCAAAATTCTCAGGCAACCCTGTAAACGTATCAAAGCCATAAAAAGAGGATGCCGGATGAGTATTTGTGGTCATCCACCAATTGAAAGAATGGCCATCTGCCACACCAAACTCCAAATAATTTATTTCAAGATTCAAAACTTCTTTTTCAATAACATGTTTATAGAGATCGTGGCGCTTATTGTAATCCCATTTGGAAGGAAAATCATTGAAGGCAATTTTCTTTTGTACAGCTGCCCACTTTGACAGCCTGGTCATCCAGGTCATTTGCTGCCATAAGCCTGTGAACCCCGAAAAAAACACGTGGAGACGAAGCCGGATGAATGTTGATTTAAGAAAGCGAAAAATAGTAAACTTCATTGGGCAAATATACCTTTCTATAATTCTTTTAATTCACTCGAAGTTGCTGATACCGTAAGCTCGTATTTTACGCCAATCTTCAATGCATAATTTTCTTTTTCGTGGCTTATAGGAAAATTAAAGCAAACAGGATAATCATATTCCTTTACAATATCCCTGATAACTTCTTCTGCTCTCTGTCCAAAAGGAATGGCCGTATCTTTCATTTCGGTAAATTTTCCAACTATTAAGGCACCGAGATTATCGAACTTACCAGCTCGCTTTAACTGGTACATCATACGGTCAATATTGTAAATATATTCTCCCACATCTTCAATAAATAAAATCTTATTTTTTGTTTTTATGTCTGAAGGCGTGCCTATGAGGTGCGCAAGGAGCGACAGATTTCCACCAACTAAAGTTCCCTGAGCCTTCCCCTTTTGATTGAACACATTTCCGCCATCAGCGTAATTCGCCTTTTTGCCAATCATAGCATCATGCAGGCTTTGAATGTATTGGTTATTAAATTCACCATCATTAAACGCAGCAGCCATGGGGGCATGAAGCGATGCAATTTTATAATTTGAAAAAAGATGTAGTTGCAAAATCGTGATGTCACTATATCCAATGATCCACTTCGGATTTTTTTTAAATTTTTTAAAGCTAAGCTCATCAATAATTCTTCCCATGCCGTACCCCCCTCTTGCACAAAATATCGCCTTAATATTGTCATCATCCATCATTTGCTGAAGGTCATTGAGCCGCTCGCGATCAGTACCTGAAAAATATTTAAACTGGTTACCGAGAGTTTTACCCGGAACTATATTAAATCCCCATTCGCTAAGGGTTTCAATTGCAGTGGAAGCTTTTTCATAAGGCATATAACCCGAAGGACATACTATTCCTATTGTATCACCGGGCTCTAAATATGGAGGAATTGTTATCACGAAATATGTTTTATTGTTTGTAGGTTATTGATTATTTATTTATTAGTTCATTTGTTAGTTACCAGGTCGCTATTGAGCCACCTGCTTACAATTACTCAACCAATTGACCAATTAACTATTTAACCAATTAAATTTCTGTAAGCGTGACTGAATTTTCTGACACCTCCAATTTATGCCTTACCCCGCATTTCAATGCATAATTTTCCTTTTGATGGCCCACGGGAAAATCGAAACACACGGGATATGTATATTCTTTTACTTTTTCGACAACTATCTCATAAATAGTTTTGCCAAAATCCTCGCCGGGATCATCGGGTTTTATTTTATTGAAACCGCCCAATATCAAGCCTTTGAGTTTATCCAGTTTACCACTGCGTTTCAGGTTCCAGAACATCCTGTCTATGCTGTAAAGATATTCTTCCACTTCTTCTAAAAATAAAATTTTGCCATCAGTATTAAGATCAGATTCTGTTGCTGCCAGGTTTTGCAAAATGGATAAATTACCGCCTATTAATATTCCATTTGCAATCCCGGTGCGGTTGTTATCGTTTGAAACGGCTGCATAGTCCATCTTATCTCCTGTTAAACATTTCCTGATAGACTCTATTGAATCAATTTGTTTTGGTTCTGCATTACTCCAGTCAGCAGGAAAGCTGTTGCACATTTTAGAATGTATGGTAGCAATTCCGTAATTTTTATTAAGGTGCGAATGAAAAACCGTTGCGTCGCTGAAACCTATTATCCATTTAGGTTTTACAGTAAAATTCTTAAAATTAATCGCATCAATAATCCGCACAGCGCCATACCCGCCCCGCCCAAGCATGATCGCCTTTATCGAAGAGTCGTCGATCATATTTTGAAAATCTCTGGCTCTTTGTTCATCGCTGCCGGCAAAAGTAAAATCTTTGGCGCCAACGGTGTCACCTATCCTGATTTCAAATCCCCATTCTTTCATTTTATTAACTGCAGGCATAATTTCTTCGGCGCTTATATACCCTGAAGGGCAAGTAATTCCAATGGTATCCCCCGGCTTCAAATAGAAGGGAATTTTGATACTTACTTCGCCAGCTTCAGTGGGGACGATACCGGCGCCCGGATGCACATTTGCAATCACCGTAAAAGACGCCGTTAAAGGAATAACCGATGAAAGGAAATCTTTGCGATTCATAAATTCATCACTAATTAGCTTAAACAAATATTACAATTCAAAACCCATCCCCGCCTTTAATGCTTTTTCGTAGTTGCGTAAGTCAAATCTATAATAAAACGGTGCTTTATGCGCTACACCCTTTTTGGTTTCATCCAGCCTTTTTAAAATACCTGTTCCAATAATTTTACGTTGAAAATTTCGCCTGTCTAATTTTCTATCTAATATGGTTTCATACAACTTTTGCAATTCAGGCATCGTAAATTTTCTCGGCAGAAGATT
>JBDTZL010000293.1:0-8919 GCA_040005125.1 Ginsengibacter sp. | reverse complement strand
CCCGTCATCTATATTTATTAATCAGCTGATCAGATTGTTGTTTTTATGTTTTTTTGCGTTCTAATATTTGAAGAGAAGTGAGAATTGCCAGTTCCGATGACTAACGCATTGGCATAGACGCATACTTATAATTTCAGCCGATATTATTTTGTAGCATACCCTTAGCTCCATAGGAGCGCCATGTCAGTAGAAGACACCAGCAAGGGCATAAGGAAAGTATTGTGTGTGATGGGCAGTTATGATTGATGATTTAGAATTAGTATCATCTAAAGTAATGAAAGTTTTACTTGTTTCCAATTCACACCTCTTCCCTGTTGTTGGTGATTGCCAGGCTGCTAAGCCATCAGCACGAACACCAACAACGGCAGAGTATGGCTTTGAGAGAGAGAGATTTTTTTTAAGAACACCAGCAACGGCATAATCAAAGATCAGCCTCACATAACAGCGAAACCGATGAGGTATTTTTAATACGAAAGGTAACCCGGTAAAAGATTACCTTAACCAGCCCCAAATTTTTTTAAATACCTAACGAAAAATCTTTCAAGCTTACCATAGAATAAATATCTTTATTCTTCATTATAAAAAATAAAACGATGGCTACCAGGAGAAATTTCATTCAACAATCAGGCACCTTTGGTTTGGGAACTTTATTCATACCAGGCGTTGTTAAATCAGGCTTTTTTAAAGGAGACAAAAGCCACCCGCCAATCGGCCTTCAATTATACACCCTTGGCGATTTAATGACAACAGATACCAAAGACACCTTACAAAAACTCGCGGCAATAGGTTATAAAGAAGTGGAAAGCGCCGGTTCCCAGAAAGGGAATTTTTATGGCTATAAGCCGAAAGAATTTGCGGCCATGGTAAAAGATGCCGGTATGCACTGGCGTTCCGCACATGTAGGCGGCGCAACGTTTAAAATGAAACAGGTGCTGAAAATGGCGAAGTCTGCCGAAGACTCAGCGAGGATACAAAAGGCAATGGACAAGTTTAAGGATGCACCGAAGCCGCTGAACCTAACTGACAATTACCAGCAACTTGCAGACGATGCCGCAGAAGGCGGATTAAGTTATTTGGTTTGTTCAAGTATTCCCGTAAGTACGCTGGATGAAATAAAAACCGCCGTGGATGTTTTTACCAAATCCGGTGAAGCCTGCAAAAAGAACGGCGTTCAATTTGCCTATCACAATCACGTATCTGAATTTGATGAAGTAGAAGGTCACCGGCCGTTCGATTATATTCTTGATAATACTGATAAAGACCTGGTGAAAATGGAACTGGATCTTGCCTGGGCAACCAAGGCAAAACAAGACCCTGTTGAATTATTTAAGCTTCATCCAGGCCGTTACCCGCTGTGGCACGCAAAAGACCTGGATAAACAAAACATGCAACCTGCAGAAGTCGGTTCAGGCGTTGTTGATTTTAAACGAATTTTCGACAACGCAGAAGAGTCCGGCATGAAATATTTTTTTGTGGAGCAGGACGGGGCTCCACATCCGTTGGAGAATGTAACCAACAGTTACAATTATTTAAAAAAGCTTTTGTAGAAACAGCCCGATCGACTGAATTATATTATTAAAGGCTCTGTTATAAAGATCTCTTTTCCCCGCTAATCTTAGTATTATTATAGCGGTTAGGTTATTGCTATTACCAGCTGAATAGATAAAAAGCAGAAATCATTTTCATTCCAGGTTTTTATCTAAAGTTCAGTTGACGGGCGTGGTGGTAAAATTAAACTTTACCAGATGCTTTATTAGCCCGTATTGAATGAATCCTGAGCAATATGATAAATGCCTATATTTAATAATCAAAATAATTACAACGTTCATTAGCATAACAAAATCGTCATGAAAAGAAAAACAGGCCGCATACCATCATTGATGCTACTCTTATTAACCATTGGTGTTTTTTCTCCTTTCTTTTGTTTGCAGGCGCAGGCACAAACAGATACCGCAACAACTTCCGACATGAGCTGGTGGGAAAACGCGCGCTTCGGGATGTTTATACACTGGGGACTCTACGCCGAAGCGGCAGGCGAATGGGATGGGCAACCTGTGAAGGGCATTGGCGAATGGATCATGAACAGTGCCCACATACCCCACAGTCAATATGAACAGCTGGCTGCAAAATTTGACCCTGTTGATTTTAATGCTTCCCAATGGGTGAAAATTGCGAAGGAAGCTGGAATAAAATATATCGTGATTACTTCCAAACATCATGATGGCTTTTGTATGTTTAACACAAAGGCCACGAATTATAATATTGTGGATGCCACACCGTGGCACAAAGATCCGCTGGCACTGTTGAGCAAAGCCTGCAACGAACAGGGCATTAAGTTTTGTACCTATTATTCCGTAATGGACTGGCACACTCCTTTTCAGCAACCAGCCGATTCCAACGCGGTGAACCCCACCTATAATCCAACAACGCTCACCGAACCTCACCAGTACATCAGCTACATGAAACAACAACTGCACGAACTCATTTCACAATACCACACCAACCTGGTTTGGTTTGATGGAGGATGGTTAAAGGGATGGACTGCTGATAACGCTCACGAAATTTATAATTATATCCATAGCATCAATCCATCTGTTATTATCAATAACCGGCTTGAATTTAATGTGGGAGACTATGGCACACCTGAGCAGGAAATACCTGTGAGAGGGTTACCCGGCCCATGGGAAACCTGCATGACATTGAATGATACCTGGGGATTCAAAAAAGATGACGACAACTGGAAATCAGATACTATTCTAATCACCAATTTAATACATTGTGCAAGCGGTGGTGGCAATTTTCTGCTTAATGTGGGCCCTTCCGGTAAAGGTATTATACCACAACCTGAAGTAGATCGTTTGAGGGCAATGGGCAGGTGGCTCAAAGTAAACGGCGATGCCATTTACGGCTCGCAAAGAACTCCTTTTAAAACAGCGCTTCCGTTTGGATATGCCACTGAAAAACCAGGTAAGATATTCCTGGAAGTTACCCAATGGCCGCAGGATGGCATGATAACAGTTCCCCTGAAAAATAAGGTAATAAGGGCTTACCTGCTGGCTCAGCCGAATGTTCCACTGGTTACCGCTTCAGGCAAAGGACTTGTTATTCACCTGCCCAAACACGGCCCTGATCCGATTGCATCTGTTGTGGTATTACAAATCTACGGCCAGGTGGAGACTGACTAAACCTATTGGAGCCTTACATCGGTAAAATACAATAAAGTATCCTTTTCTTTCTTACGATGTCTCCCTGGTAAGTAATGCGCGTAGGTAGGAAAAATCGCGAGACGTTAACTTCATAAAGATTGGTGCGAGCTGTTTTATATGTTTTATCCAACAAATATACCTTAGGCAAATGTCATTAAGTTAATTAAGAAAACAAGTATTGGAGCTAAATACCAGGGAGGTATCATATTTTTTTGGAAAGACCCAACAGGTAAACATGGCTTAATTGCGGCAGAAAATTATTTGCCGGGCTTGTATAACTGGGACGACGCCAAAAAAATGATTAACTCTCTGCCAATAGATGGAGATAGTACGTTACGTTTACCCAATAAAGAAGAATTAGCCATGCTCTATGCTAACAGGAATCTAGTGGATCATTTTTCTAACGCCCTGTATTGGAGCGGCGAGCAGTATGGAAATTCTAATGCCGCCTGGCAACAAGACTTCGTAAATGGCTACCAGAATCACCTTCCCCTGAGAGATGAATACCACGTTGGTTCCATCAGGGATTTTTAAGTTGCTTTGTTCTTTATGAGTGCTGCTGATTGAAAGTATGAATTCAGCAGGGGATGAAAATAATCACCATCGGACCCGGCCTGATAGCGATCGGGTTTATGAATTAGTCATTCTATATTTTTCATTTAATATTTATTCATTCTGTTCTCAAACTCTTCACAGGGTTTGCAATCGCTGCTTTTATTGCCTGGAAGATGATTGTTGCCAAAGCAATAATAACGGCAAGCAAACCTGCCACAACGAATATCCACCAGCTTATATTAATACGGTAGGCAAAATCCTGCAACCATTTGTTCATAGCCCACCATGCAACAGGAAAAGCGATGACAGAAGCAATAATTACCAGCGTTAAAAAATCCCGGGCAATCATTGTTACAATATTCCGCACATTTGCACCCAGCACCTTTCGTATACCAATTTCTTTTGTGCGTTGCTCTGCAGCATAAGTAACCAGGCCAAATAAACCAAGACACGCAATAATAATTGCAAGCAACGCAAACGTGATAATTATTTGCCCCGTTTTTTGTTCAGTAGTATACAATTTATTGAACTGCTCATCCATAAAAGAATAGTCAATGGGTTGCTCCGGCGCCATTGTCTGCCATTTGTTTTTTATCAAAGCAATAACTGCAGGGATATCGGAAGCATTGATACGAACAGAGATATTGATGTTATCTTTTCCGAAACGCAAAACCAAAGGTGTTACTACATCACGCAAGGAACTGAAGTTGAAATTTTTTATAACACCGATAATGTGATACTCATCCAGTTTTTTCGTTTTTAAATCTGCTATCCTGTATATTTTTTTATTCAGCAAATCTTTGGTGGCAAGAAATTTTGCGGCAGCTTCATTAATGATAATGCCTGTAGAATCTGTTAGAAACTGCAGAGAAAAATTTCTGCCCTCCAGCAATTTCATATCGAGAGTGGGGATGTAATTTTCATCTACCTCCCATACCTGCATGGCTATCGCACTCTTTGGATCTAGAGCAGGAGAAGTAAAAAATGCATCATT
This sequence comes from Ginsengibacter sp., assembly GCA_040005125.1. Lineage (GTDB taxonomy): Bacteria > Bacteroidota > Bacteroidia > Chitinophagales > Chitinophagaceae > Ginsengibacter. The sequence continues at coordinate 4,164 of JBDTZL010000293.1, read as the reverse complement.
GCTCCGGTCATAATCAGTCGGTAGATAACCAGTCATTGTTGCTTTTTGCACCCCGCTTATCTGCAATAATTCATTTCTGAACGTTTTAGCCTGATCTCCAAGCGCATCCGTATTATTAATTACCAATACCTGGTTGCGATTGAAGCCAATGTCTTTCGCACGTATATAGTTAAGCTGGTTGTAAATAACCACAGTGCCTATGATAAGAATGATAGAGATAAAAAATTGAAAAATAACCAACCCGTTTCTTAACCATGATCTTTTAAAACCTGCTGCCAGCTTGCCTTTTAGTACATCAATAGGCTGGAAGGCTGAAAGGAAAAATGCAGGATAGCTGCCGGCAAGTAAACCAACAGCCAGCATGAGCATCAGGAGAGAAAGCAACATTTTTGGCTGAAACAACTTAGTTGCCAGGATACTTTTACCGGTAAGCTGATTAAAATATGGCAGCAGCATCCACGCGATAAGTACTGCAAAAATCATGGAAACAAAACTTATCAGAACCGACTCTGTTAAAAATTGCTGCACCAGATTTTTTCTGAGTGAACCCAACACTTTTCTCACTCCCACTTCTTTCGCGCGATTGGATGAACGCGCAGTAGAAAGGTTCATAAAATTTACACAGGCAATCAGCAAAATGAACATGGCTATTGCAGAAAAGATGTAGACAAATTGAACATTGCCGTTTCCTTCCAATTCACCTGTTTTATTTGAATGCAGATGAATATCCGTTAAAGGTGTAAGGCTCGCACGCACATACCCGCCGCTTTTATGAAATTCATCCAGAGTCAGGTTGGTCACACCCTTCAATTCAGGCCCCACATAGCGGTCCATCATTTTATTTAATTCCGGCTCCAGTTTTTTTACATCTGCATTTTTCTTTAAGAGAATATAAGTGCTCCAGTTTTCACTAAGCCAGTTATCATTCCTGCTGTCAGGCTTTTCAGACGTTGCAACAAAAAAGTGGAAATTGAAATGTGATTGTTCGGGGATGTCTTTTATCACAGCCGTAATCTTATAATTCCCGGTGTCATTAATAAGCATATTTTTTCCAACCACATCAGTGCTGTTAAAATATTTTTTTGCCATACTTTCATTTAGCACCAGTGAATGTGGTTCTTTTAACGCCGTCTTCGGGTCACCTGCTATCATGTGTAAACTGAAAACGTCAAATAAGGTTGAATCGCCATAAGCTACCCGGTCTTCACGCAGAATTTCATTTCCTTTCCTCACCATAAAACTCCCATACCATTGAATGCGCGTATATTGTTCCACCTGCGGAAATTCTTTTACCATGGTTGGCCCCATCATGGCGGGTGCTATGGCAAGATCAAAATGATTGTAGCCAAACCTGACTTCATTATTTACACGATAAATTCTGCCGGCATTCACATTGTACCTGTCGTAGCTCAATTCATCCAGCACATATAACAGAATGAGCAAACATGTGGCAATGCCCACTGCCAGGCCGGTAATATTTATGAAAGTGTAAAATTTATTTTTTACCAGGTTCCTGAAAGCGGTTTTGAAATAATTTTTGATCATATATAAATTTATTTTTAATGCATGACTTTTTGTATCTTATTAAATTGACTATTAACCATTAACCATTAACCATTAACCATTAACCATTAACCATTGACCATTGACCATTGACCAGGACAAGATACTATTCACCATTCACCATTCACCATTCACACCATCATTCCGTCCTCAAATTCTTCACCCCGATATAAATCGGGATTCCGTCGTTACCACTCCGTTCTCAGCGACTTCACCGGGTTTGCAATCGCTGCTTTAATTGCCTGGAAGCTTACAGTTGTCAATGCAATAAATACTACCAATAAACCAGCTGCTGTAAACATCCACCAACTTAATGTAATGCGATATGGATAATTCTGCAACCATTTATTAGCCGCTAACCAGGCAAGTGGCATTGCTATCAGAAGGGCTATAATAACCAGTTTCAAAAAACCTTTTGACAGAATCGTTACTACGATACCGACAGAAGCACCTAATACTTTTCTGATGCCAATCTCCTTTGTTCTTTTTTCAGCAGATAAGACCGATAAGCCGAACAGTCCAATACATGAAATAAAAATGGTAAGAATGGCGGCGAATAACATGATCTGTTTCCACTTGGCCTCTGCCTCATAGTTTTTCAGATTCTCCGGGTCTTTAAATATGAAGGAGAAAGGATTTACGGGAAACAATTTTCTAAAGACCGTTTCAATATGCTGCAGACTCGCAGTTTCGGTACTTGGTTTAATTTTTATATACTCCACCCCAAAACCATCCGGCCCTTTCATGGTAAATACTTCCGGCCCGATCTCCTCATTCAATGCGTGGTAATGGTAATCTTTTACCACCCCAACGACTTTATGTTTCTCATTTCCATTAATAAGAATTTGCTGGCCAATGGGGTCTTTCCACCCTGCCTTCTTCACAAAATTTTCGTTCACCAACGCAGCCTGGGTAGAATCAGAGGGAAAGTCTGTGGAAAAATTTCTTCCGTTAATGACCGGTATTTTTAATAATGGCAAGTACGATTCATCTATCGCTACGTTAGCAAAACCAATTTGGGAATGGCCGTTTATTTTCCCGCCGTTAAACGAGTACCCGGCATCTTTTGGAGCCACACCCAGGATATCCGGGCTTTTCATCAATTCTTCTTTGAACAATCTCGCCTCATCCTGTTTCAAACCACCTTTATTAACCAACACCAGGTTGCTGTCATCGTAACCTAATTTCCCGGTAGTCAAAAAATTGAACTGGGAAAAAATAATGAAGGTTGCACTTATCAAAAATGTTGCAAGGGTAAACTGCAGTACCACTAAACTTTTTTGAAGATAATTTTTCCCGGCTAAAGAAAAACGGCTGTAGAGTGTTTGCACAGGATTATAGTTGGACAAAACCAATGCAGGGTAAAACCCGGCCAGTAAACTTGTAGTGATGAATAGAAACACATACCCGGCCACTAATTTCAGATCCAGCAAATAGGATAGTGCAAGGGCCTTATTGGAAAGCTGGTTGAATACCGGCAGCAACAACTGAACCATCATAATAGCCAATGCAAACGCGATTAAACATAAAATAAATGATTCACCCAGGAACTGTGTGATTAACTGTTTCCTGCTGCCACCTACTACCTTGCGGATACCGATTTCTTTGGCTCTTTTTACTGAACGTGCGACAGTAAGATTTATAAAATTGATACAGGCTATTATCAAAATAAAGAAAGCAATTCCTGAAAGTATATACGAATATGCCAGGTTGCTTGCACCTGAAATATCATACCGGTCCATAGTATTGTTAAGGTGAATGCTACTGAGTGGCTGCAGCCTATAAGAGCCATTAAATTTCATATGAGATTGTTTTTCCATTTCCCTGATTAATTCCTGGGCATCTTCCTCAAATATTTTCGTCATTTTCGCTTCTGCCATTTTAATATCGGCACGGGGATAAAGCAAAACATATGTATTCAGAAAAAAACTGGTCCAGCTTTGATTTGCATGTTCAAACTCCCTGGAAACATGCTCCGGAAGTAATACATCAAACTGTATGGATGAATTTTGCGGGCATCTTTTGGCAACTCCTGTTACGATATAGGGCACAAATTGATTATCTCTCCTAATAAGCATGGTTTTTCCTGTCGCAGCAGTTGAGCCGAAATATTTTTTTGCTGCATCTTCAGAGAGTACGACAGCATCGGGTTGCAATAAGGCTGTATTTGGGTTACCGCTTAACAGGGGAAAAGAAAATACTGAAAAGAAATTTGAGTCGACAACCAGCAGCGGTTGTGGGATAATCTCAGTCCCCTTTTTAATGTCTCCATAACCACCCTGCACCCGCACGAAGGCTTTAATTTCCGGTGTCTTTTCCGTGAACCGGGGGCCTTGTATATAACCGGTGATACCCATTCTTCGCACCTGGCCATCCGGACCAGTCGCCTGGCTAAATATGCGATATATATGATCGACATTGGCATGAAACCTATCGTAGCTCACTTCATCTTTCAAATATAAAATAATCAGCATGGCGCAGGTCAACCCAAGGCTAAGCCCCAGGATATTGATGAGTGAATATATTTTGTTGCGCACCAGGCTCCTGAGAGCAGTCTTGAAATAATTTTTAATCATTGAATGTATTTATTTATGACTATTG
>JBDTZL010000375.1:0-8949 GCA_040005125.1 Ginsengibacter sp. | reverse complement strand
TTGCTGTAGGGATTTAATGTATAAAAGTGCCGGAAAATCAATTCACTTTTTTACTTCTTGCGCAGTATATAATATCTCCTTTACATTAAAGCGACTTTAAATATTCTGCCAAATCCTGCTTCTCTGAAGGTGTCAGATTTAATGCAAGATGAGTATCATAATGATTAATAACATCGGCTAATGTAGCAAACCTCCCATCATGATAAAAACCTCCTTTCGTCTTTGTAAATAATCCCCCCAAAGGTGTAGTGCGATATTTTCCTGTAGGAGATCTTAAAGCGTCAAAATCATCAATACCTATTTCAGCGCCTGTGTGTAAAATGTTATCAGCAAATAATGGGGAAGCATGACAACTTGCGCATTTCCCTTTGATTGAAAAAAGAGCTTTACCACGATCTGCTGCAAGCTGGTCAAAACTATTTGCCGGGGGTTTTGGAGCGGTAATCGAATGTTGATAAGACCTTAAAGCGGGCAATTTAGATGTGATTAAATCCGGGGTATTCTTAGTATTTCCCAAATTATTCTCTACAGCAATTGGATATTTTACCGGGTCATTTAAACGGGGATCTGTAAATGTCCCTTTTCCATGCATTTCTAAGTTACCAACAAACGAATTCCAATAACTTATATTGCCCCATCCTGTATAGGTAGTAAGGTTTATCCCTTTAAGACCAAACGCTGCAGGAATTAAGTTAGCAGCAACTGTACCGTTCGGGCGCAATGCTTTTCCATCTAAAAATAAAACTGCAGCGAACTTTCCTGGGCCCCATAAGCCAAGAACATTCCTAAGTGTTGATTCGCTTACATGTAATATATTAGCAATAGGCGGGGCGTTATCGGTCAGCGAAATTATTGTCCCTACATTCAGGTCTCTGTTGGGCCAGCCATCAAGACGTTTTCCTATCCCCGGTGCAAATGAATTATCTACTGTTGAATGACACGATGCACAAGTTATACCGACTGATTTCAACGAGCCGGTTGCATCAAAACTTCCCTTTACTCCGACAACAGCATCTAACTTTAGAAGCGCAAGAGTCGTTTTCGGATCATCAAGATTTACCGACCCGGCGCGTATTGCAGCAACAAGGTCAGGAGGCAAGGCTTCGGAGTCTACTTTTAAGCCAACTGCTAATGCCGTATTTGGGCTAACTCCGGCACCAAACCCACCATTAGGTGTGCCTTCTATAGCTTTGTCGATGTGAAGTAATCCACTCCAAAATTCCTCATCACCAAAGGTGTCATGACGAAAAATATCCTTTCCCTGGCTGATTAATGCAGGATCATCGGATTCATCCATAGGTATATCAGTGCTTTTTTTACATTGGTAAAGAATTATGAATGAAGTTAATGATAGCATTACCAGTATTTGATTTTTGTGTCTCATAAAAAATTGTAAGGTGAAGAATTATTAACTGTGAATTTTATTTAAAAAATTATTGCAGATTCTTTATAATAGTAAGTGCGTGGCAAGAAATATCGCCGGAGGGTCTTATCAATATTTATTTCAATAAAAATTAAACCCGATTCAGTATATAGAGTATACAGAAATCGGAAAGGTTACAAACAATTAAAAATTGATTGCAGGTTTTTTTCAGTAATACAAACTTTTAAAGTTTCATTGACATCTGCACTCAAAATAAAATATTGAAGTTTGCAAATATCGCTGACCTGTTAATTCCATTTTTTGAAAATCGCAGAAGTACGGCGGCATTAGTTAAAACTTTTTTAGTTTTGAATTGGATTGTAACATCATGTGGTTAATTTCGCATTCCTATTAATCCAAGCTGAGCAATCAACATTCGAATGGACAGAAAAAATATTTTAAATAGCGGCATCCCTATCTCCATTTCCTTAAACCCAACCTTAGAGGCTGCGAATATAAGACCACAGTTAACGCAAAATAAAAGCAGGCTGATTACCATTGCGTCGTTAGCCGTTTTAATTGCAATCTGTATAAGCCTGATCGCTAAATTCCTCGTGTATCTTATTGATCTCGTTACAAATATTTCTTTTCACGGAACTTTTTCCATTGAACATTCAAGCCCGTCAAATAATTCGTTAGGATGGTGGGTTATTATTGTTCCCGTTATCGGCGGCATCATTGTAGGACTTATGGCTTTATATGGATCAAAGGCTATCCGTGGCCATGGGATTCCGGAAGCTATGGAGCAGATACTTACCAATCAAAGTAAAATAAAGCCAACCATTACTTACCTGAAACCTATCTCATCTGCTATTGCCATTGGAACCGGCGGCCCTTTTGGTGCAGAAGGCCCAATCATAGCAACGGGCGGCGCTTTAGGATCTACGATTGGGCAACTATTAAAAATAACCCATAACGAAAGAAAGATTTTATTAGCTTCGGGCGCTACTGCTGGTATGGCGGCCATCTTTGGAAGTCCTATTGCAGGTATCTTTCTTGCCATTGAACTTTTGCTGTTTGAATTTTCGCCACGGTCCATAATTCCAGTTGCATTGGCGTGTATTACAGGCGCCGCGGGCCATCATTTTCTTTTTGGTGCAGGCCCTGTTTTTGCAATTAAAAAATTTATTGAAGTTCCTTCTAATACGGCGCTGTTTGCTTACAGTGTTATGGGGATATCAATCGGATTATTATCAGTGCTTGTAACAAAAATTGTTTATTTCATTGAAGACATTTTTGAAAGATTACCAATACACTGGATGTGGTGGCCGGCGATAGGAGGCCTTGCAGTTGGTATTATTGGGTATTATGCACCCCACACACTTGGAGTGGGTTATGAAAATATTACGAATATACTATCAGGCAGCATGCCAATATCTCTTGTATTTTCATTGTGCATCTTTAAATTTCTTTCATGGGCAATTGCGCTGGGCAGTGGAACATCAGGTGGAACGCTCGCTCCATTGCTTACCATTGGAGGGGCCATAGGAGTTTTGTTTGGTAGTGTAATAATATATGCATTCCCCACGGCAGGGGTTACTCTTACACTTGCGGCGTTAGTAGGCATGTCGTCTATGTTCGCAGGTGCATCAAGAGCGTTGCTTACTTCCATAATTTTTGCACTGGAGGTTACCGGGCAGTCTAATGCATTGCTACCTTTGCTCGCATCGTGTACCGCGTCATATTTTATTTCTTTTTTCCTTATGGAAAATACGATCATGACCGAAAAAATCACAAGGCGCGGTGTAAAAACGCCAGACTCTTATGAGCCTGATATCCTGGAAAAGATATTAGTAAAAGAAGTGATCAAAGAAAACGGCCTGGTGATAAGTGAAGAAAACAGCATACGTGAAGTCAGGGACTGGCTTGAAAAAGAGCGGGATTATATCAGTAATTACTTTATCATCGTAAGCAAAGAAAATGAGTTCAAAGGGATTATCAGTTCATCAAACCTGTTTAACAACCACCATACGCAGGATAAACCGATCGCGGGGCTTATTAAACGCAACAATATTTTTATTAACATGGACAATAGCTTACGAAGCGCGGTTGAAATGATGGCAAGAGAAAATATCGACATGCTGCCTGTGGTATCGGAAGAAAAAAATATGATCGGAGTATTATCTTATAAAGACATTATATCAGCTTACAAACGAGGCGCAGACGAACATGAGAAAAAGCATCCGAGCATTTCTCTTAAAAGAAATAGTTTGAAAATATTAATTCGTGGCCAAAAATTAATCAGCACGGGTAAAAGAAAACTATTTAACAAAAATGAAATTAATGAATAATTAATCGCTTCGTAAAACAACCGCGTCTAATGTGTTTTTATATATGGGTTAGAGCAAATAATTCTGCTATTTTTTATTCTTAAAGTTGTCCCAAAACCCGTTACAGATATGTATTCCGCACGATTATTGTGATGCATAAGCCATGAAGAACAAAGAAACAGAAGCAAAAAATAAACAGTCAGAAGAGAAAGAGGCATTTAAAGGAATTGTACTAACCGTAATATTGGAAGTGGTTGCCATGTTGGTTTTTTACGTGATCAACCGCTAAATTTTTATAATACCGGCTCCCAAAATAAATTGAACTTCCGGGCGTTTGAACAAGAAATCCAGCCACCAGCGAAGTAATTAGATAGTGTCATATAAATAAATATGAATATTGTATCGCCTGAAAAATTTTTCGGGATTTTTCAATAAGCCAATATGAAGAAAGAATAATCTTTCTATTTTATTATATCAATCTAAATTATTCTTTGATTGATCTGCACGTTTTAATCATTTGCTTTTATTGTTCAAATTTATTTTGAAGTTGGTCAAATATCTTATCCATCTCCGGGAAACCTCGATGGAGATGCTACATACTGCATGATCCCGGCACCAGCGATTATATCACAAGGCTGATGGAATTGCACGAAAAGATGTCCCGGATGCTAAGGGCACATTTGGGATAATATGGCCGGATATTTTAACTTGCAACTGAAAGATTTAAAGGGCCATTTTAGGAAAAAGGTGCCTAAGCCAACTTGAACCCTCCGACGCTTTAAAATAACAATATGCCAAAGAAAGTTGCAGACCAGCTTGTTGAAATGATGCTCCAGGCAGGAATTAAAAGAATTTATTCCATTATCGGGGACAGCCTGAACGAATTGAATGATGCCGTGAGGAGAAGCCCGGGCCCTGCAGTGGATACATGTCAGGAATGAAGAAGCGGGAGCTTTTGCCGCCTCAGCCGATGCACAATTGAGCGGCATTGCCTGGTGTGCGGGAAGCAGTGGTCCGGGACATGTTCACCTGGTAAACGGACTTTATGATGCCCACCGCTCAGTTGCGCCCGTGCTTGCTATTGCATCCATGTGTGCCACGAAAGAATTCGGAAGCGGTTACTTCCAGGAAACGAATGTGATCAAGCTTTTTGATGATTGCAGCCATTATACACAGGTTGCAGCCAACCCTGCACAATTACCAAGAATGGCCCAGGCGGCGCTTCAGACGGCCCTTCAAAAAAAGGGGGTGGCCGTTTTTAGGATTCCCGGGAGATGTTGCCGGGTTACCTGCGGTCCATATTGATTCTTCGGAAAGAATTTATTTCTCAAAAGCAGAAATCTGCCCCGACGGCGCCGAGTTGCAAGAACTGGCCGGCCTGATCAACCGGAACCCTAAGATTTGTATTTTTTGCGGGATAGGTGCGTCAGATGCACATGATGAAGTCATTCAACCTGTCTTTCTCCTTTGGATTTCAGACAGTCGTTCAATTGACAACGACAAAAAAAACCTGATTTCGGCTACAACAAAAGCAGATTAGGCTACATCTGTTTCTTTATTGCTACTGAACTTTGTATCAATAAAAAAAACAGAAAATGAAAATCATAATAACAGGTTCATTAGGAAACATCAGCAAACCACTAACACAAGAGTTAGTGCAAAAAGGTCATTCGGTTACAGTAATCAGCAGTAATCCCGAAAAGCAAAACGATATTGAATCCCTGGGCGCAAAAGCCGCGATCGGTACCGTAGAAGACATTCAATTTCTTACAACCACTTTTGCAGGCACAGATGCCGTCTATTGTATGCTTCCAGGCCGCAACAACTTCACTGACCCTAATTTCGATTTAATGGCGTATGCAAACAAAGTTGCCGGCAACTATGTACAAGCCATTCAACAATCGGGCGTAAAGCATATAGCCTATCTTAGCAGCATTGGCGCTCATACCAACAAAGGCAATGGCATTCTTGCTTTACATTACAATGCAGAGAACATCCTGAAAAAACTGCCATCTGATGTTGCCATTACGTTTATGCGTCCCGTTGGTTTTTACTACAATTTACTGGGCTTTATAAATACGATAAAAACGCAAGGCGTTATCGCATCAAACTATGGTGCAGATGATATAGTGCCCTGGGGTTCTCCCATAGATATTGCAGCTGCTGTTGCTGAAGAAATTGTAACACCGATTGAGGGCAGAAGAATTCGTTATGTAGCAAGCGAAGAAATTACCTGCAACGAAATTGCCAGTATTTTAGGTGCAGCTATCGGAAAACCTGATCTGAAATGGATAATTATTCCGGATGAACAATTGCGAGGCGGCATGATCGCAGCAGGAATGAACCCACAGATTGCAACAGGATTGGTTGAAATGAATGCAGCTCAACATAACGGTACTTTATTTGAAGATTATTACCGCAACAGGCCAACGTTGGGGGAAGTGAAGATTAAAGATTTTGCAAAAGAATTTGCAAGTGTATTTAATAGTAAATAACAAACTTAATTTAATGCCGACGAAACTGTCAGGCAGAAAATATAACAATGAAAACAGTATTAATAACAGGAGCTAACAAGGGAATTGGTTTCGAAACCGCAAAACAATTAGCAGAATTAGGTTACTTTGTTTATTTAGGTAGCAGAGATAAAGGTAAAGGTTTAGATGCCATAAATAAGTTGAAAGAAGTAGGGATTTCAAATGTAGAATTAATAGAAATTGATGTTACGAATATCAATTCTATTAAAAAAGCAAGACAAGAATTAGGAACTAAAATTGAGGCTTTGGATGTTTTAATAAATAATGCAGGTGTTGCCGGAGAGCAGCCTCAAAATATATCTAATGGCGAAATGGAAAATCTGAGAAAAGTATTTGAAACTAATTTTTTTGGTGCAGTGCAAACAACACAACAATTTATTGATCTTTTAAAAAAATCAAATGAACCGGTCATCGTAAATGTTTCAAGTGAATTGGGTTCCTTAACGCTTCACAGTAGTCCTGCGCGAAATCCCAATTGGAAAAATTTTGATGCCTACAGTTGCTCCAAAACAGCACTGAATGCTTTTACCGTGATGCTGGCGAATGAACTTAGAAGCACTAATTTTAAAATAAACAGTGTTACGCCGGGTTATACTGCGACCGACTTAAACCAATACAAAGGAATACAAACAGCAGAGCAAGGCGCGAAATCAATTGTAAAATATGCAACGTTAGGCAACGATAGAACAACAGGAAAATTTCTCAAAGAAGAGGAAATACCCTGGTAATTACAGCGCAAATAACAAAACGGTTACATTGCATTGTCTTTAAAAAAAGACGGATAAAGTATAAAACGCAATCTATATAGAATGAACAACAAACAGATTTTTAAAATTAAAACCATAAGCGAGTTTCACCGGCTCAGAAGATTGCCCAAGCCGGAGCATCCGTTAATCAGTGTGATAAATGTTGAATCCATTAAGCATTTGCCCGACAATGAACCGACAACTGTGGTATATGATTTTTACCTCATCGCGCTGAAAAGAAATTGTAATGCCAGGTTCAAATATGGCCAACAACAATATGACTTTGATGAAGGCACGATGTTCTTTATGGCGCCCAACCAGGTTTTTGGAATTGAGCCCGGAAACGATGAAACGTTAAAACGATCGGGTTGGATGCTGCTCATCCATCCTGATTTTTTATGGAACACGCCTTTAGCCAAAACTATCAAACAATATGAATATTTTGATTATTCGGTGAATGAAGCCCTGTTTCTTTCAGAGAAGGAAGAAACAACAATTGTAAGTATTATACAAAATATTCAACAGGAATATCATTCGAATATTGATAAGTTTAGCCAGGATGTGATTATTGCCCAGCTTGAATTATTACTGAAGTATGCCGACAGATTTTATCATCGCCAATTTATTACCCGTAAAATAACCAACCATAAAATCCTTGATCGTCTGGAAGATATTCTTGCAGCATATTTCAACAGCGATGATTTGATAAACAAAGGATTGCCCACGGTTCAATACGTTGCCGAGACATTAAACGTATCGTCCAATTATTTAAGTACAATGCTTAAAGTATTAACAGGCCAAAGCACCCAACAACACATACACGATAAATTGATTGAAAAGGCAAAAGAAAAATTATCTGCCACCGATTTATCCGTAAGTGAAATTGCCTACGAATTAGGCTTTGAACATTCGCAGTCATTCAGCAAGTTATTCAAAACAAAAACCAAACTTTCGCCTTTGGATTTCAGGCAGTCGTTCAATTGACAAACCACTACGGCTAACAAATGCCTCCTTTGCAATAGCATGACTCACAAATGCTAAGGTTCGACGGCTTGATGAGAGACCCGGTGGGTGATGATCTTTGGCCAATAGTAAATCCGGAGCTAAAAGCTACTACGCTATCTCCATTGGATTTAAATAATACATAAGCCGCCCATTGATGTAACCGCCCACAACCCGCCTCAGCCGGGGGCACATGCAACCTCCCTAAGATTATTTAATACTTTATTAAAGCGAGTCAAAAAATTCAGTGATAATATCAGTTACCGTTTCAATTGAAGGTGAAGGGGTCTTAATATTCTCATTGCCTGTCATGGCAGTAAGGGCCTGGTAAGTTCATGATTGTAGTTTAGAATCGATTATATTTATTTGTAAGATTTTTGGGGACATGCGTATAAATTTTTTTCTGATATTCTTTTTAATAGTTCGTTCTCATAAAATTTCTTTTGCGCAGGATGTTTCAAACCAAAGCTATCTATATGATCCTGCTTCGAAAGCTTCTTCCGATATTCCCAAAGGTGAGGTGTTGGAGTCTCATTAATCATTCAAAGCTTTATCCCGGAACAAGCCGTTTTTATTGGGCTTATATTCCAAAAGAGTATTACCCCGAAAAGCCCGCCTGTATATTTGTTTGTTTGGATGCCAGTTAAAGTATAACGGTGTACATGGCAAAAAAATAAGCAGTATAAAAAGTAATGGAGTAGCTCAGGTTTTCTCACCTGTGTCTTTAAAAGGAACTAGGTATGCATGGGTTACTGTCAGAACAAGGGTTGGTTATAATATAATAGCCGGCTATTTTGAAAATTAAATACGGAATAAGGTAATAATTAAACAATATCGGCAAAAAAAGCAGCGCTTTCTAACTTTAATTTCGGTGAAAAGAATATTGATACACTTACTTAAGAGTGGGAAATATTCAACCAAATCTAAAATCTTAACTAACAAAAACTTATCTCTTTATGCGAAAAAAATTATCA
>JBDTZL010000202.1:0-8989 GCA_040005125.1 Ginsengibacter sp. | reverse complement strand
TTGGTTGAAGCCTCACCCCAACCCCTCTCCTTTAGAGAGGGAACTAACTTACCATAAGCATCTTCAACTTTGAACCTCACCCCAATCCCTCTCCTTTAGATAGGGAGCTGTCTTACCATAAGCATCTTCAACTTTGAACCTTACCCCAACCCATCTCCAAAGAAGAGGGAACTATCTTAAAAAAGAAGCGCTAACCTTATAACTTTTCAACTTATAAACTTGGAAACTTGACGTTCACAGACAAAACTGCTCCCATTTACATCGCCGGTCATCGCGGGCTGGTTGGCGGTGCTATTATGCAGCTGTTACAAAGAAAGGGATATACGGATATTATTACGCGGTCATCGTCACAACTTGACCTTCGTGAACATGATGCTGTAAAAGATTTTTTTGAAAAAGAAAAGCCCGCATACGTATTTCTTGCTGCCGCGAAAGTTGGTGGCATCATGGCCAATAATACATACCCTGCAGAATTTATCTATGATAATCTATGCATTCAAAATAATATCATTCACGAAGCATACAGGAATGGGGTAACAAAATTATTATTTCTTGGCAGCAGTTGCATATATCCTAAAAATGCAGAGCAACCTATTAAAGAAGAATCCCTTCTTACAGGACTTTTAGAACCCACCAATGATGCCTATGCTGTTGCCAAAATTGCAGGAATAAAAATGTGCCAGGCCTATCATAAACAATATGGCTGCGATTTCATCAGCGTAATGCCATCCAATTTATATGGCCCGGGTGATAATTACAACCTGTATAACTCACATGTATTGCCGGCATTGATCCGTAAATTTCATGAAGCAAAAATCAACGATGAAAAAGCAGTTACTATATGGGGTACCGGCGATCCAAAGCGTGAATTTCTTTATGTGGATGACGCCGCAGATGCCTGTTATTTTCTTATGGAAAATTATGGAGATCCCGAAATTATCAATGTGGGCTCAGGAATGGATGATTCGATAGCACAACTGGCTGCTATTATAAAAAATATTACGGGCTATAACGGAGCTTTGGAATTCGACACATCTAAACCGGATGGTACGATGAGAAAAATGCTGGATGTAAATAAAATTAATACTTTAGGATGGTATCCTGCTGTCACCCTGGAAAATGGAATCAGAAAGACTTATAAAGATTTTGTTGCGAAGTATGAGAAGTATGTGGAGACCTCACCCCAACCCCTCTCCAAAGGAGAGGGAGCTATCTTACCATAGAAGCTTTTGAACTTATAACTCTTTAACTTTTCAACTTTGAACTTCCGGTGTTGAACCCCAAACCTTGAAAATCCTTTTCCTTACCTTAAAAACTTTTTCCACCGGGGGTGGAATTGAGAAAGTATGCAGGCTGGCCGGTAAGGCAATTTATGAACATAGTAAAGCATCGCAGGAAGATTTTGCAATGTATTCGATGTGCGATAAAAAAGAAATAAAAACTGATCCATACCTGCCATCGTCAGTATTTAAAGGGTTTGCCGGAAAAAGATGGTGGTTCGTTATTAAAAGCCTGCGGCAGGGAATAAAAAGCAGGGTAGTGGTTCTCAGCCATATCGGTTTATTACTGCCGGGTTATCTCATAAAATTATTCTCTGCAAAAACGAAAATTATTTTAATCGCACATGGTATTGAAGTATTGAAGCCGCTTTCTTTACGTCACAGGAAAATGCTGAAGAGCATTGATCTCATTTTGCCCGTTAGCGATTTTACCAAAGAGAAGATGAAAACTTTATTTGATCTCCCGGAAAAAAAGTTCAGGGTGCTCAACAACTGCCTGGATCCTTTTTTACCGGCACCCCCGGATGAATCCCGCAGGAATGAAAGCAGGAGTATTTATGGAATCGCTGAAAGTGATATCGTCCTGATGACCCTGAGCCGCCTTTCTTCAAAAGAAAAAAGTAAGGGCTATGATAAAATGTTAATAGCTGTAAAAAAGCTCCATACTTCGTTTCCAAATTTAAAATATTTGTTTGTAGGGAAATATGATGCTGATGAAAAGAGACGGCTTGATAGCGTAATTCGTGACCTCGGAATTGAGGATGATGTGATCTTCACAGGCTTTGTACCCGATGCAGTGCTGGGAGATTTTTATAATATGTCCGATGTAAATATTATACCTGGTGAAAAAGAGGGTTTCGGATTTCCATTTATTGAGGCGTTGTATTATAATAAGCCTGTAATTGCCGGTAGTAACGGCATTACCGGCGACCTGGATGGAAACAACCTCGGAACCCTGGTAGATCTCAGCAGCCAGGAAGATATTACCGCCACAATTCAAAAGGTAATTACCAATATAAAAGCGTTTATGCCCAACCGTAAGCTCGTGTTGGAAAAGTTCTGCTATCCCGTTTATAAAAATAAGTGGGGGCAAATACTAAAAGAAGTTCAAGGTTAAAAATTACAAACTTAAACTATGAAGACCTCACACCAACCCCTCTCCGAAGGCGGGGGAACTACCTTTATTAAACCTTCAACCTTCAGCCTTGAACTTTCAACCTTCAACAGGTAACAGTGTGTAGAATTGCAGGGATAGCCAATAAATCCTTACCACTGGCTGCCATTGAAAAGATGGTGACGCAAATGTGCAACCTGCAAAAACATGGCGGCCCCGATGATGCAGGAGTGTACAGTTGCGCCGAAAGCAATTTGGTATTGGGACACCGGCGGCTGGCATTGATAGATCTTTCTCCTTCCGGCCATCAGCCAATGTTTTACCATCAGCGGTATGTAATTTCCTTTAATGGAGAAATCTATAATTTCCATTCTTTAAAAAATGAATTAATAAAAGCGGGCCGGCAGTTTCATACCCAATGTGATACCGAAGTTATTTTAGCTGCATTCGCTCAATGGAACACCCAAAGCTTTGCGAAGCTTTCCGGTATGTTTGCCTTTGCTTTATATGACATTGTTGAAAAAGATCTTTACCTGGTCAGGGACCCGTCGGGTATAAAACCCCTGTATTATTCAGTAACCAATAGTTCCATAGAATTTGCATCGGAGATCAGGGCATTCACGGCGGCAGAAAATAAAAAAGAAAATACCAACTGGCCGGTTTTTCAATTAGCGTATGGACATATACCCGAACCCGTCACTACTCTGCAGGATGTAAAACCCCTTCATAAAGGTTGCTTTCATAAATTCAATCTTTCAACGGGTGCTGATAGTTTACAATCGTTTACGCATTACAGTTATAGTGACACCCTGCACGATCCCTTAGTATCCCTGGATGCCATTAAAGCCTCCCTTCAAAAAGCGGTAGGCAGGCATTTGTTGTCCGATGCACCCATTGGTGTTTTTTTAAGCGGGGGCATAGATTCGGGAATCATAACAACCCTTGCATCCGGTTACCAGCATGAACATTTAAAAACCTTGTCGCTTTATTTCAATGAACCGCAATTTTCCGAAAAAAAGTACCAGGATAGTATTATTGAAAACCTGCAATGCAGGTATTACCAGCATTTACTCACGGAATCAGAATTTCAACAGTTCTTTCCTTCTATATTGCAGGCAATGGATATGCCCAGTTGCGATGGTATTAATACATGGTTCATCAGTAAATATGCCAAAAAAAACGGCTTAAAAGCAGTGTTATCCGGAGTTGGTGGGGACGAATTGTTCGGGGGCTATCCTTCCTTTGGCAGGATATCTTTCGCAGGCGGGCTGCAAAAATTACCTGCCGCATTACTGCAGGTCGCCAGGTATAGCGGTATAAAAAAAATGAAAAGACTGCCATTCCTTTCATTGAAAGGTACCAAAGGCTTGTATCTTCTTTTAAGAGGACAATTTAGTACCAGGCAAATTGCACAGCGATTGGGCGCTACCGAAAAGGAGATATGGACAGTCCTGGAGGGACAGCCAATGTTGCCCGGGCTAACTACCCTTGCGCCGAAAAATGAAGCAAGCTGGATGGAACTAAATATATATATGCAAAACCAGTTGCTGAGAGATGCCGATGTAATGGGTATGGCGCATGGCGTAGAAATAAGAGTCCCTTTTTTGGATGATGATGTAATGAAAACAGCTTTGTCAATAGATCCCCGCATAAAATATGAAGGCGCATTGTCAAAACAAATTTTAATAAATGCTTTTAAAAACATCCTGCCCGAAACTGTCTGGAACAGAAAAAAAATGGGTTTTAGTTTCCCTTTCCACGAATGGCTCAGTAATAGTGCTTTTGTAAAAGATACCATGGGAAACGGCAATGCTGCCTCGAAATTGAATTATAGAAAATTCCTGCAAGGGAAACTCCACTGGAGCCATCTGATGTCACTAATAATTTTGCAAACCCGCGGAGTTAATTAGCTAAATGGCTAATTAGCTAATTGGCTAATTAATGAAAACCCTCTTCCTCACTCTTAAAACTTTTTCCGCTACCGGAGGCATAGAAAAAGTATGCAGGATATTAGGAAAGGCCTTATACGAAGACAGCATAAAAAATGAGGGTATTGTTCAAATCTGCAGCATGTATGATAAGCAGCAGGATGCTTTTAATAACCGGTATTTCCCTGCCGAAAGCTTCAGGGGATTTGGCATAAACAAATTGCGGTTTATACAGGAAATGGTACAGGCCGGATCCAAAAGCGATGTGGTGATATTAAGCCATATTAATTTATTGCTCGTAGGGTGGTTCATTAAAAAAATTTCTCCGTGTACAAAAATTATTCTCCTGGCACATGGCATAGAAATATGGTACCCGCTCAATTTCCGTAAAAGAAAAATGTTCCGCTGTTGTGATAAAATTTTGGCGGTAAGCAGTTTTACCCAAAATAAAATCATGGAAGTTCATGGCCTGGCCAAAGAAAAATGTGCAGTGCTTAACAATTGCTTAGACCCCTTTTTGCCTTTACCATCATTGCACAAAAAAAATGAAGCCTTGTTAAAAAAATATGGATTTACAACCACAGATACGATCCTGATGACGCTTACCCGGTTATCTTCGAAAGAAAGGTATAAAGGTTATAATAAGGTTATTGAAGCAATTGGGAATTTACAAATGAGATATCCTCATGTTAAATATCTCATTGCAGGCAGTTACGACACCCGGGAAAAAGTTTTTCTTGACACTTTAATAAATAAGCTGGGGATTCAAAATGTAATAGTGATGCCTGGTTATATACCGGATGAGGATCTGGAAGATCATTTTGCAATGAGCGATATCTATGTAATGCCCAGCAGGAAAGAAGGTTTCGGAATTGTATTTATAGAAGCAATGTATTATGGCTTGCCGGTAATTGCGGGCAATATAGATGGCTCTGCTGATGCGTTATTAAACGGAAAATTAGGCCAACTGGTAAACCCTAAAAATGTACAGGAAATAACCATAGCCGTAGCAAATGTTTTAGATAACAAAACTTCGTTTGCCCCTAACCGTGAGCTGTTAATGAAGCATTTCAGCTACGAAGCATATAAGGAAAAGCTGCAGGGTTTAATTGGTAAATATTACCCGCAGCGGTCAAACTCCTCGTATCATTAGTTGCCACGTGTTAAACCGGTTTCTACAGATTAGTTTTGCTGTGATCTCATTGCTACCGAAACACACAATTTTTAACGAATGACTTTTTGATTGGTCTCCTCCGTGGCCAAACAGAAAATATTTTTTAACACCACCTTGCTGCATTACAGGTGCTATTTCCAATAATAATTTGACGCATGTAACTTAACACTGGTATTTTGACAGGTAAAAAAATTCGTGAAAATTTGTGTAACCTGGCTGCCGCCAGGCAGGTTCGTGGCTAAAAAAAAGTTTCAAATAAATTACCCCGATGCCGGCAATAATAAATACCGAAAAGGAAGAACACTGGGACCAGGTTATACAACCAAAAGCAAAGCTGCTCGATCTGAACTTAAAAGAAGTTTGGCGGTACAGGGACTTGCTCCTGTTGTTTGTAAAGCGCGATTTTACGGCCCAGTATAAGCAAACCATCCTGGGGCCTCTCTGGCATTTTATCCAGCCAATATTCACTACACTTATTTTCCTGTTGGTATTTGGCAAGATCGCCAATATACCTACCGATGGCATACACCCGGTTTTGTTCTATATGAGTGGTATAACCATATGGAATTATTTTTCAGGTTGCCTTACCACAACTTCCAATACTTTTGTTGCCAACGCGGGTATTTTTGGCAAGGTATATTTTCCAAGATTGGTAATACCCTTATCTGTGGTAATGTCCAACATAGTAAAATTCGGTATCCAGTTTCTATTGTTAGTTGCAGTAAGTGCTTATTATGCCATTAAAGGAATACCCGTACATATTGGATTTTCTTTGTTATTAATTCCTGTATTGGTATTGATGATGGCAGGAATGGGCTTTGGAATGGGAATCATCATTTCATCGCTTACTACCAAATACCGCGACCTGAATATATTGATTGGCTTTGCGGTACAACTGCTCATGTACGCCACACCTGTTGCATACCCGCTATCCTATCTACAACATAATAAGTACGCATCATGGATAGAATGGAATCCGCTAACGCCGATTGTGGAGGCTTTCCGGTATGCCCTTTTTCAACATGGAAGTTTCAATGCTACAAGCTTATTATACAGCACCGGATTTATTGCGATCGTGTTATTTATCGGCCTTCTCATCTTTAGTAAAGTGGAGCGAACATTTATGGATACGGTGTAGAAGTTGAAGGTTGATGGTTGATAGCCGGAACTTCATGCTTAAGTTTTCAACTTTCAGCAATTAAGATTTGAACTTTCAGCAATTAAGATTTGAACTTTTAAGTACTCACAAATAACTACTAACCATTGCCTTATTGACAACTGACTTAGTGACTAATGACTTTTGACTTCTGACAGCAGTTACTTATCCGCCACTCACGACCCACCACTCATTTAATGAGCGACATAGTAATTAAAGTAGAAAATCTTTCCAAGCAATACCGCCTTGGTAATGTTAGCATGGGTACTCTCAGCCATGATCTCAACCGCTGGTGGTACACCGTACGTGGTAAAGAGAATCCGTACTTAAAAATCGGGGATGAAAATGACCGTTCCGCTAAAGGCTCCAGTCAATATGTGTGGGCATTAAAAGATATTAATTTCGAAGTAAAACAGGGTGAGGTACTGGGCATCATCGGGCGCAACGGTGCGGGAAAATCCACACTTTTAAAAATACTCAGCCGTACTACAACACCCACAACCGGTACCGTAAAAATAAAAGGCCACGTAGCCAGTTTGCTGGAAGTCGGCACCGGCTTTCATCCGGAACTTACCGGCCGGGAAAATATTTTTTTAAACGGCGCCATTCTCGGTATGACGAAACGGGAAATAAAAAGCAAGTTTGATGAAATCGTTGATTTTGCCGGGGTAGAAAGATATATTGACACTCCTGTAAAACGGTATTCCTCGGGTATGTATGTGCGATTAGCTTTTGGCGTAGCGGCGCATCTCGAGCCTGAAATTTTAATTGTAGATGAAGTGTTAGCGGTAGGCGATGCCGAGTTCCAAAAAAAAGCTTTGGGGAAGATGAAAGATGTGAGTAATAAAGATGGGAGGACAGTTTTGTTTGTAAGTCATAATATGGCAGCAGTAAAAAGTTTATGTGAGAGTGGAATAGTATTAGAAAATGGAAATCTTAGGTTTATAGGAAATTCTGAGGATGCTATTATTGTTTATTTAAAAGGTGATGGTGAAAGTCAGAATTGCAAATTGTTCGATAAGCAATATGATAATGATGACTTTAAATTATTGGAAATTAGTTTCAATCCAAAAGGTAAAACTTCTGATACAGCACTGGATGAATATCAGGAAATCGAAATTAATATTAAAATTGATATCAGGAAGCACGCAGAAAGACGAAAAGTAACATTAGTGCTCAATAATGAACAGGGTGATCCGATTTTTACATTTAGCCATTTATCATCCGGAGTAATTTTGAAGGTTGGTTTTAATCATTTAATATGTTCTTTACCTGAAGGCTTTTTAAATGTTGGTAATTATTATCTTTCTTTCTATTTAATCCAAGATTCAAAGGAAAGTATTTTTATAGAAAAAGATATTATATCATTTGATATTCAGGAAGGGGAAAGAGGTATTGGCAAATGGTTTGGAAGGGAGCCAGGATATATTAAACCTATTTTTAATTGGCAAAATATTAATTGACCTTGAAAAAGACGATTAGAAGAATTTTTCTTAAATTTTTTGATCCAATAGCTTTTAGATTTGGATATAATAAAAATGAATCGACTAATAATAATGATTCTGTTATTGATCTTTACAATAAAAATAATTTGTTAAAAACATTTTACTGCATTTTAAAATCTATAAATTTTAAGCCTGAACATATAGTAGATATAGGAGCAAACCATGGCACCTGGACACGCGAGGCATTAATTGAATTCCCCAATTGCATATATACTTTAGTGGAACCGCAATCCGGGATGAAAGAATCAATTGAAGACCTTTTGGAGACTAATCCCAATATTTCTTTTAATGCTTTTGGAGCAGGAAAAAAATCAGGACTATACAAGTTCACTATTGCGGACAGAGATGACAGCGGCAGCTTTATATATTCGGAAGGACAAGCCAAAGAAAAAGGGTTTAAACAAATTGAAGTTCCCATAATAACCCTGAATGAGCTAATTGAAGAGAAAAATTTACCCATTCCGGATATTATTAAAATTGATGCAGAAGGATTAGATATTGAGGTGCTGGAAGGCTCCAGTAATTTTTTTGGAAAAACTGAAGTGTTTATGGTTGAAGCGGGGGTGGTGAACAAGGTGTTTACAAATAGTTTTTTGGAGCTAATAAATTTTATGGATGAAAAAGGGTACCGCTTATTTGATATAACCGATTTAAACAGGCCCTTAAAATCACCTGTTTTATGGTTAGTTGAATTAGTGTTTGTAAAAAAAAATGGGATAATAGATTCATTTATGTGGATATAGTGATAAACGTAACCAAAACATATCTTCCCCCCTTTGAAGACTACATCGCCATTTTGAAAAGAGCATGGGATAAGTCATGGATCACCAAT
>JBDTZL010000257.1:0-8990 GCA_040005125.1 Ginsengibacter sp. | reverse complement strand
TGATGTCCCGTCTTCAAAAAAAACTACCGGCAAATCTTTTTCTATAAAATTATTTACTTCTAACAGTTGATGGGCCTCTTTATTTTTCTCTATGTCCTGCCATTGGTAAGGAATCAGGTTGCCGGCTAAATATTCTTTTATAATATGCGACTTTGGCGAAAACTGGTAACCGATTACTTTAATTCCTTTAAAATCGGGTTTGTAATTATTCTGCCATTCATCAAGGAGATCATCTATAACAGGAAACAATTTAACTTCAGGGGGGTCCCAGGGTTTCATCAAATAGTAATCCAGTTTTACTTCATTGATGGCTTTAATCGCAGCATCGGTATCGGAATACGCAGTCAACAAAACCCGCTTGGCATCAGGATAAAATTCCCTGGCTTTTACCAGGAAAGACACGCCATCCATCTCAGGCATACGCTGGTCGGCAATAAACAATGCAACGGTCTCACCTTTATTTTTCAATTCCAGCAGGCTGTCCAATCCTTCTTTAACAGAAGAGGTGCTTAAGATTTTATATTCTTTTCTGTATTGTTCCTTAAGGTCGCGGTTAAGTGCCCTCAAAACCTGCAGGTCATCATCTATAGAAAATATTATTGGCTCGTTCATTGTATAATCAGTTGTAAAGTAATTTAAATAAGTTGAAGGTTGAAAGTTGAAGGTTGGGCAGCTATTCAAACCTTGAACTCCGAACTTTCAACTTTGAACTCTCTCATCCATCAATAGGAAAGCATACTACAAATTCCGTGCGTCCCGGAACAGAATTTACCTTTATTGAGCCTTCATGTTGCTGCACAATCCGGGTAACAACATCAAGTCCCAGCCCTGTCCCTTTTCCAATATCTTTCGTTGTAAAAAACGGGTCAAATATCCGGCTTTTTATTTCATCGGGAATACCCGGCCCATTGTCAATAATAGAAACCTGGACAAACTCCCTGTCTTTTTTGGTTATTATCTGCAGCCTGCCTTTATTGTTTGCTTCCATTGCATCAAGCGCATTGTCTATAAGATTGGTCCATACCTGGTTGAGCTCACCAATAAGAGCTTTAACCGGTGGCAGTGAAGTATCATAATTTTCTACCAGTTCTACATTGCCTTTTCTTATTTTATGCGCCAGCATAGTAAGTGTATTCGTGATGCCCGAATGAATATCAAAATATTCTTTATCGCTTCCGCGGTCCATATGGGTAAAGTTCTTAACTGCTCCTACGAGCTTTTCAATTCTTTGAGATGCTTCCTGTATATCATTCACCATTTTTTCTGTAACGAGGTTATTGTTGATCCAGTTAAACACCGGCGATAAATGTTCCGGGGGTACCAACGAAACAATTTCATTTACATCGTCACAGGTAAAACCAAACTCAATAAAATTCTCTGCTGTTTCGCGGCTGTTGGCTACAGAATGACCCTCCAGGCATTCTGCCAATGTATCTTCCAGGTCAGTGCGTTGCATGAGCGTTAATATTCGTTTATCTTTCCTGGCAAGCACTGCAAACATTTTGTTATTTACCTCATCTACCTGTTCATCACTCATTCTTATTGAAATTACTTTCTTAAAGGTCTCAGGCACTAACTTTAAATGTTTGAGCAGTGAAGCTGAACCTCGTACAATAGCAGAGGCCGGGTTATTCAATTCATGTGCAAGGCCTGCCGATAGCTTCCCCAGTGCCATCATTTTTTCATTTTGCTGTTGCAATGCAGTAAAGTCCCGTACCCTTGAGGTCATTATATGAACCAGCGCCTGTGTAAGCTCGAAATGGCGATCGATCAGTTCTCTTATTCTTTCCACAGGGAATGTCATCACTTGTGCAGGCTCTACGACCTCTCCGTCCACACCGAACGAAATTCCCCTGGAAAAAGGAAGATAACCGGTAATATCTTTTGCCTCAAAAAAACCAATATTACGTACTCCCTTGTTTTGAATCGAGAATATTCTTATGCGCCCCTTCAGGATAATATGTGTACCGGTTAATGGCACCCCACTCTTAAAAAGAAATTCCCCTTCTCCCAGCTCGTAATGCCTGCTATTGTCTATCCACCATTGCAATTCTTCCGGCGGAACACTTTTTAAAGACTCTATTGATTGCAACCATTCTGTTGTTACAGCTTGCATTGGCTTAAATTGATTTTCAGAATAACGGAACCATTTTTACGACAATCTTTTTGATACCAGCTTTATATCCTTCCTCAACACTCTTGTGAAAACCTTTTACAATACAATTTATAGATAATTATTCATCCTGCGCCCTTAACATTGGCTGACCGGTTTGCCCGACCAGCATTAATCAAAGGCAAAAACAGCTATACCCCTTTTGGCAACCAATGGGCAACCCAGGCAAATATTGCATATCACATTCAAAGTTAGTTGCATTAAAAAAATTCCCAGATAAAATAAACAAAGTTTATTTCAATTTATTTTTGTTAATATTTCAACCTAATAACATAAAATTTGGCTTTTTTGACCTGGCCTAAGTTCCTTTTTTCATAAACATATTATAATTTGAATTAAATTTTAAACACGTTGCTTTCCGTAAATCTAATTTTATGTTTTTATGACACTAAAAATTCATAGAATTTTTCGAAAGAGTTTTGTCAAAGTGTCTTTGATTATTATTTCAATTTTTGTACTTGGCCTTGCATGTGTGTACATTTGGTTTGTTCATAATTCTGACAAGCTTTTAATAGATTTGGTTAATCAAAAATCGGGAGGAAAATTAGAACTCAAACTTTCAAGTGTTAGCTTTAATTTTTTTTCCAGTGAAATAAGAATTAATAGGGCCACCATCGCAAGTACAAACAAAGATCATACTCCCATCGCTTACAAGGTCAGTTTCCGCAGGATTGTGCTCCACACAAATTCTATATGGTCTTTATTAAAGAAAAGATCTCTTGAGATCAGGCAGATAAAATTGTATGATCCAACAATAGAAGTATTTAACCTTCAAAAGGAAAGCGCTCTGGGTTCAAAGGATAACCTGTCTTTGGGGCTGGAATTAGGTAAACTTTATAATTCTATCGAGGATGCAATTTCTGCATTGAATACACATTCAATTTCAATTATTAATGCAACGCTTATTCTCAATAATAAAACTGACACAACCAGGAGGCCGCTTATTTTTTCTAATATCTATTTTACGCTGAAAAAGCTCAATAAACACAGGGGCCTTCCCGGCGGGTATTTAAACAGCAATAATATTATATTCAGTTCTTCCAACCAGGATATCAGCCTTACTGATGGAATACATAAGTTGCTGTTCAAAAAGCTTGCAGTTCAACAGGGAAGAAATATTATACTGGATAGTTGTACCATCATAGCTCTTCCAACACAAACATCAGGTAACAGTTATAATATTCATTTTAAAAGACTTGCCCTGATTGGGGTAGATTTTGATACATTGTACAAAACCAATCTTATAAGGGCGGATTCTGTCTATTGTGAAAACCCGGTTACAAATATAAATCTCAATCCTAATGTGGCAGGTACTAATGTGGCTGGCACTAATGTAGCTGGCAAAGGGGTACCCGACCTTGAAAAGATCATACAGCAGTTTTCCGGCGATTTAGATCTTGGCTTCGTTGGTGTAAGGAATGCAGATATTCATGTAAATATCACCGGGAGAAGAGGGCGATCAAATATCAATTCCGGGAAGGGTGATTTCCAGATTAAGAACCTTCGTATTAATCCGGATTCCTCAAACCCTATTTCAATTAAAAGCTTCGATATGTTAATCAAAGGCTATCTCCTTTACAATGCCGATAGCTCCTGTGTGTATTCATTTGACAGCATCCGTTTTGCGAATGACAAACTGTTACTGAATAATTTCACAGTCCATACAGCGTCCGGTATAAATAAAATCAGGAGTTTCAGGGACTACACCATGCCTTATTTTGAGCTGTTGGGTCTCGATTGGCCTGAATTAATTTTTAAGCAGAACCTGAAAGCAACCGAAGCTGTATTACATGATCCAACAATAAACTACGCAAAGGCAGCAAAGGCAAGCCTCCTGAAAAAGACATTGATTTTTACCTCTCAGCACACCTTTGATAATTTTATGGAACTTGAAAGGCTCAAAATTATCAACGGAAAAATCAATATTAAATGGGGAAGCAATAATTTTTTGCAATTGGAGGGGCTTAACCTCAGTCTTTTACCAAATGCCCTCAAAAGCTATACAGATGTCAGGTTGCAGGAAAATGTTGAATCTTTATTTTTTTCAGCAGGCGATTTAAGAATTGGTGATATTAAAGCGAGACTACTAAATGTAATCTTTAAAGCAAACGATCATATCTATGCCAAAGAAGTTGTAATAAATAGCAACCTGGGAGAAATCGATTCAAAAATTAATAACGTCTCAATCAAAAATATTTACACAGAACCGAGTGGCAACATTTTGATAGATGGGCTTAAATGGGAGTATGGAAATATAATCGTAAACTCTATACCACAATCAAAAACAAATACCAAACGAACCTCCTTTCTCCTCAAAAATATCTCAGGCAAACAAACCGGGTTTAAATTTATTAATAACAAAATGGATGGCAATGCATTTATTGAAAATGTGGGCATTGCCTCCCTGGTAAAAAAAGGCGTCAGCCCAATTGAAATAAAAGGATTTACATTAAAAGCAAAAGAAATCGGCTTTTCCAATTCATTCATGCACATAAGTTCCACAGGTTGCATTTTATCAGATGCCTCCCAGGAGCTTTTTAAAGCCAGGTTTGAGCGTACAAAACAGGGAGACACGTTAATTATAAATACGCCTTACGTTCAGGTTATGGGTAACATCAATTCTTTTTTTGCAAATGATCTTCACCTCGGCCAGATTCTGCTAAAGTCTCCTGTAATTGATTTTTACAAGCAAAATACCTCAACAGAAACTGAGCATAAAATTTCACAGCTCCCATCAATAAAAATTGACCATGTTTCAATCCGGGAGCCGGTGGTTAACGCACTCGTACAGCAGGATGCATCAGTTAAGAAATTCTCACTGCCCTGGCCAAAAAAAAGTGAAATAAAAGTTGACGATGTTGAAATAGCACCCGGAGGAATTAAGATGGCTGGTTTACATATTAAGGCTCAGAAAGCTGAATTCAGCGGAACAGGAAAGGCTTTCAAAATTGATGATGGAATGGATGCGGACCTGTCAAAAATAAACATATCAGCTGCGGGCCACAGTCCCTCATGGATTGCAATGCTCAACAAACTGGATATCAAAAATTCAGGCTGGTTTACATTTGATATAAAGGAAAATAAGCTCCTGTTGAAGGACATATCTGTTGGAGATTGTATGCTTTCATCGTCCTCAGTAAATAACGTTGGCGAATTAATAAATACCAATCCTGATGCGTGGGTAAGCACATCTGCCGCAAAATATTCTACCAAAAATTCGTCCTGGCAATTTTTCCATATAAAGTATCATGCAGGAAACAAATTGCTGGTTCTGGATTCGCTCAATTACCATCCAGCCATCACACGTGATTCATTTATCGCGGCCAACCCTTACCAGGTTGATTATATAAATTTTAGTGCCGGTAATACCAGCGTATATGGACTCGATAGGATAAAAAGTTTTAACGGGGATTCTCTTTCAATTCAAAAAGCAAGTATTAGCAATCCATCAATAGTTGTTTTCCGGGATAAATTTCCTCCATTCTTAGCCGGCATCAGGAAAGAACTGTTTACTGAAAAAATAAGAAAGATTAACATGCCTGTTTTGATAAAGGAAATTGATGTTAATGATGGAAACGTGAGCTATACAGAAAAAAATGAAACGAACAGGCTGGAAGGTAATTTAATGCTAACCGGGCTGGATGGTACTATTTCCAACATTACAAATTATGATCTGAAGCGTGGTGATTCGCTGGGTTTGGCTTTTACAGGGCATATATTGGGTAAGGCGTCTTTTAAGTTGAAATTAAATCAATCCTATGCAGATCCGCTTTTTGGTTTTAATATGGCCCTCAACATTGAACCCGCGGAACTTATTTTTCTGAATCCCTTATTGGCGCCTCTTTCAAACATAAAATTTATTTCCGGGAATATTGAAAAATTTGAAATGAATGCGTCCGGAAATGAAAACTTTGCACAGGGCGATATGAAATTTTATTATCACAAACTGCGAATACAGTTATTAAGAAACGGCGGCACTACCAAATCAAAATTTATTAAACCGGCAGAAAGCGCATTGATAAACGCTTTTATTCTGAAAAAAAATAACCGGGAGGGGACCGGCCTTATCTATTTCAAAAGATTAAAGGACCGTTCATTTTTTAATTACATGAATAAAATTATCTTCTCTGGTATTTCTACCAGTGTAGGTGCTGAGAAAAACAGTCACTATAAAAAGAAAATTGCAAAGGATACTGCCGGTAAATAAAAATTAAGCTGCTTGGAATAAATATTGACTATTGACCATTATCGTCCTGAGAAAACATTTTTTAGTTCGTTTAAATTGTTGTTGGGCAAATTCGTTTACTCAAACGTCCCCATTTCATAAACTGTAAACTCATAGCTTGCTGTTTTGATAACTCCTTTTTTCAGCGTATACCAAGGGCTTACTCCTTCTTCCCAAATATTGCGCTAGATATAGATAGACTGTGCAGGTGTGTAACCTTCAGCCAACTTAAAGACCTTTTCTCCTGCAGCATTGGTGGCTTGGTCAACAATAATAAAGCAATGACCGGGGCTTCCCGGATGTATAATAACTGTGCCTGCGGCAAAATTGTTTGTCTTTTTTAATTCCTTTGCAAGAGAAATGGTACTTGCATAATCATAAACAATATCAAGGTATTTTCGAAGCGTCTCATGCGTTTTGCTACAAGGCGCAGTAGTAATAAATTTTACATCATTTACCCTGGGCACGGGCCGCAGCCCATTGCAGTAATCATTCCATGAATAATATTGCCCGCTTACAAAATGAAACCCTATTTCAGAATATTTTTGTTGCTTAAATAAATACTCGGCACGAAGCCGCATCAGTGCATCAGCGCATTGTTGCAGGTCGCTTTTGCCAACATCATATTGAACGATTGCTACATGCTTATCCTGGTAGGCAATAGGCTTCCCTGTGTAGTCAAGTATGGGCTGATCCGATACAGGTAAATGCTGCAAAAAATAAGGCCAGCTTTTTTCATCAAAGTTTGTTGGAGATACGATGTGTTGTTTTAATGTGTAACCGCCTTCTGAATTTTCAATAGCAGGAGTTGAAGAACTCCCGCAACCAAATAGATATAAAATACAGAAAAAGAAAGAATGTATTGTCATGCATGGATTTGGAATAAGACACGGAAGGAGCCTATTTCCATAAATATTTCTAAAAAGATGTATGGCCTATTCACCCGGCTTTTCTTTCGGGGACGGGCGGTCCAGGACACCGCCCACGGCGGTGTTCCCCGTTGGCCGTCTCCACCAACCGGCGACAATTTCAAACACGCCCCTCGCTTATATTGCACCATTAATTTGCTTTTTCGTAATATTATATTGCAAACGAAAAAAATATAGAAGTCCCGGCGATCAATAAAAAATGTAACAGAATAATTTATGCGGGCGGCAGAAAAAAAATTATAGGTTGAAAAAATTATCCATCATACAAATTAAGGATCTTCAGCAACGGATTGATAAAAATGAGGAAGGTGCTTTAAAAGAATTGTATGATGCTTACGGAAACAGGCTGTTTCATTTTGCTTTTGCAATTGTGCATTCCCGGGAAACCGCTGAAGAGATCATAGAAGATGTTTTTATTAAAGTATGGGAAAAGCGCTCGCGTATTGCAGTGATGGAAAATTTAATTTATTATCTTTTTACAATCACTAAAAATATAAGTTGCAATTACCTGCGCAAATACAATCGCAAAAAAAATATTTCTCTCGAAGAATTATCCCTTCCTTATTACTATATAAATAGTTCGCCCGAAGATTTGTTTGTAACCCGCGAAACACTCCAACGCATTAATCACGCAATTAATGAACTTCCGCCGAAATGCCGCATCATTTTTAAACTGGTTAAAGAAGACGGTTTAAAATATAAGGAGGTAGCGGCATTGCTCAATCTAAGTGCAAAAACTATAGAAAATCAAATGGGAATTGCATTAAAAAAACTGCACGCTTCTATTGACATGATCTTTCCGCAGGAAAAAAAATACAGGGCAGATAAAAAAAGTTAAGACCCGCTTGGGGGTTTTACGTTACCGCGCTTGTTTATACAAACATGGAAAGTGAACGCATATGGGTATTACTCGCGAAAAAGAAAAACGACGAAGCAACTGCTGATGAATTATTTGAGCTGGAGAAATTGATGTCATCCGAAAACAAAGGGTACCCTAATGAGCTTGTAGAAAAAATATGGGAAGCTCCCCTCCATTCCCTTCCGGAAATGAAGTTAAATGAGACCGTGTGGCAAACTGTTTCGGATAAAATTAATAACCCGCCTTTAACAATAGCTCATCTTTATAAAAAACTGGCAGCAGCTGCAATAATAATTGGAATCATATCAGGTTCTATATACTTTTTTACCGCCCAAAAGATTCGCCCGGATACTTCTTTATCTCAACAAAGGATTGTTACAGCACCCGCTTCAAGATCTAAAATAAAACTTCCCGACGGTACAGAAGTCTGGCTGAACAGCAATAGTCAATTGCTCTATGATTCCGTAAATTTCTCAAAACAAAAAAGGGAAGTGGCTCTAAGTGGTGAAGCATTCTTTGATGTGGTTAAAAATGAAAAGGTCCCATTTATAATACATGCGGGCAATGTGAATATTACCGTAAAAGGTACAGCGTTTAATGTAAAAGCTTATCCTTCACAAAAAAATATTGAGACAACGTTACTAAGAGGCCTGATCGAAATTACAACCAGCCAGGAACCTGATAGAAAAATTATGGTTAAGCCAAATGAGAAAATTATTATTCCTGCGGTTGTTGCAACGGGGAAAATCGCTGAAAAGCAGGATAACAACTTTTTATATACAATATCCAAACTAAAAAAAGACG
>JBDTZL010000347.1:0-2700 GCA_040005125.1 Ginsengibacter sp. | reverse complement strand
GCTTTGGCATTTACACTAAAAATAAGTCAGGGAAGGACTATGATTATTCTTTTTTCATTGAAGAATATAATTTTAAAAAATATTTAGAATATTTAGAAACGCTGGATATCACCAATATAAACTTAGATAGTCAGGATTGTTAGGATTGCTCTCAAATTTGCCCTGATCCGCCTGCATACAGAGGGCAATCATTTCATATTGCATGCAATTATTCACAATTAAAAATAATTGAAATGCAAACAAGCAATCCCTTCGAGCTTATCCTAAACAAGCTCGAACAAATACAAACGACAGTTGACACACTATCAGTCAATTCACCCGGACAAAATCCTTCCGAACAAACAGACCCCAACAGGATTATTGACTTACCCGAAGCAGCCCGGATACTCTGTAAGCCAGTCGGCACTGTGCGCGGGTACATCCATTCCCGTAATCTCCCCGGCAGATTGGTCGGAAAAAGTTACCTAATCAAATACCAGGAATTGATGAAATGGTTTGAAAACTACCAGGCAGGTTATGAACCAAAAAGCAAAAAAACCGCGCTCGATAAAATGATGGAAAACCGTAAGCGCTACCGGAAAGATTAATCTCATCACGGCACCGGTAATCAATTATTCAGAAAACTTATTTCGATGGAAGGCTTGCATTCCCCGGAAGATGGCAGTGGCCAGAATATGCCCCTCGATTTTCCTATTCACATTTTTCCGCCACAGTTACAAGAGATCATCAGTTGCAACTGCACCACACTGAATCTAAATATAGATTATGCTGCAGTATCAGTATTGTATGCCTTTTCAGTGGCTCTTGGTGGCCATTATAGCCTTACGGTTAAACGGGGATGGGTAGAACTGCCGACATTATTTGTCGCTTTAGTCGGCAAACCAGGGATCAACAAAAGCGGGCCCATTTCCATTTTTACACAGCCACTGGAAAAATTAGAAAAAGCTTTGTTCAAACGATACTTAGAAGATTACACGACGTTTAAAAAAAGCAGGAGTACAACCAAGAGAGAAAACGAGAATGTTTCCGGCACATTTGAAGAACCGGTTAGAAGGCAGCTGGTCATCAAGGACGCCACACAGGAAGCTATGTTAAAAGCACTCTATGAAAACCCACATGGATTCGCGGGCATTTATGATGAACTGGCGGCATTTTTAAAATCCTTTAATAAATACAAACCCGGTGGGGGCGATGAAGAAGTAATGTTAAGCTTGTTTAGTGGCAAAAGCATTTCTGTAAACAGGAAGAATTCAGAACCTATTTTTATTGAAAAGCCATTCATAAGTATTATAGGCAGCATACAACCACAGGTATTGATCAGTTTGTTAGGGAATAATAAAATTGACAATGGCCTCACGCACCGTTTTTTATTTGCCTTCCCTGATAGTGTTATTCGTGAAGATCTATCCGATGATGACGTACCGGAACATATCGAAGAACTATATCAAACCTTCATCGACCGGATACTCATTCCGGAATTTTTTCAGGCTGATGGTTATCCGGCTAACAAACTAAATCTTTCAAAAGACGGCTACGAAGCTTACAAGGTTTTCCGCAGAAGGATCAATGACACCATTAACAACGAAAAGAGTGACGCCATCTCCGGCATCTACGCCAAATTAGACACGTACAGTCTGAGGATAGCTTTGATCCTTCATGTAATACGAATCGGCTGCAATGAGCCAGGAATAAGTCCCTACCAGGTTTCAGCAGACACTTTTGGTAAAGCTGCAGAACTCATTCAATATTTTGAACGCAACGCACTGAAAGTTTTTAAATTAATGGAAAAGTTCCGGGACCCATTAAATGGTTATCCCACGGAACATAAAATTATCTACTATCAATTACCGTATTCATTTACTACAGGCGCTGCCTGGGAAATTGCTAAAGAAAAGATAAGCAGACGAACCCTGTTCAATATGCTTTCAGATGAATACCTGTTTACTAAACTAAAGCATGGCATCTATGAAAAGATTTGGTAAATCAGCTTATAGGATAGTGCACTATCTGCATTATTTGCACTATGGGAGACGAAATAGGGGTCATAATGCACAAAGTGCAAATAATGCAAGCATTTTCTACACTAAAAAATATTCAACTATGACAACACAAAACATAAATTGTAATGAAGCCAAAAGAATTGACATCGTTACTTACCTGGAAAGCCTCCACATAAAACCTACGAAAGTGACAAGTGATGACTACTGGTATTTATCCCCGTTACGAAAAGAAAGGACTCCATCCTTTAAAGTTAACAGGAAGCAGAACGCTTGGTTTGATCATGGTATAGGAAAAGGAGGCAATTTGATTGATTTAGGAATCCTGCTTCATAATTGCACGGTAGCTGAATTCCTGGAAAGATTGAGCAGCCAGGGACATCAAAATACTTTTTCTTTTCATCAGCAAATTACAAAAGCCACCGAGCCTTTGGAAAAAGAAAAACCAAAAATTTCTATAATGGCGATAAGAGAACTGCAAAGCACGGAATTGAAAAATTATATTGAAGCCGTTGCATCTCTTTTGAGAGGGCTAAAGTTTTTCTAAAGGAAATTGTCCTGTCTATAAACGAAAATGAATATGTAGCCCTGGGGCTTAAGAATAATTCCGGAGGGTTTGAGCTTAGAGGGCTGAAAGAATTTAAGAGCAGCATTTCTCCCAAAGATTACACAAGTTTTGATACAGGCAAGAGTGCCCTGGCAG
>JBDTZL010000373.1:0-9091 GCA_040005125.1 Ginsengibacter sp. | reverse complement strand
GATTGTTTTTGACTATTAATCTACGCGTCTTTTTATGTATGACATTTTACAATTGAACGATATGCTCGTTCCTGAGCTGCTTGATATAGCAGAGCAACAAAGTATTTCCAACGCAAATAAATTAGAAAAACAGGAATTGATTTATAAAATTCTTGATAAACAAGCTGTAATGAATAACATTGAAAAAAAAGAAGGGGAAATTATTGAAAAGCCAAAGCGGAAGCGTATTAGCAAAGTCGCGGCAGAAGAGGGTTCGAAAGAAGTAGCTGTCCCCGTTGCTGAAGAACCTCACAAAGAAGTAAAGCACAAAAAAGCTGAAGAAAAGAAAAAACCCATAAAAAAACCAAAAGAAGAAGACTCTGAAATATATGGAGATGTAAAGTCCATCGGAGAGATAAAACTTTCAGACCCTAAATCTATTGCGCCAGGACTGGTAGAATTATTAAATGATGATGACGAAGAAGAGATTCAGCAACCACCGGCCAATAACGGTTATCCAAATCTGCAAAAACCGTTTCAGCAAAAAAAAGAAGCGGCATTTAATATTGAATTTGATGGAGTTATTCTTGCAGAAGGTGTTCTGGAGATGATGCCGGATGGCTACGGATTCTTAAGAAGCAGTGATTATAATTACCTTTCTTCTCCTGATGATATTTATGTTTCTCCGTCCCAAATAAAGCTATTCGGGTTGAAAACAGGCGATACGGTGTATGGTTCTGTTCGCCCGCCGAAAGAAGGTGAAAAATATTTCGCTTTGTTGAAGGTAGAAACTATTAATGGCAAAGGGCCCGAAGAAGTTCGTGACCGTGTTCCATTCGATTACCTTACGCCTCTTTTCCCTTTTGAAAAATTAAATTTGTTTCTAACTCCCAATAATCTTTCCACCAGGATTATTGACTTATTTACTCCAATTGGAAAGGGCCAGAGGGGCCTTATCGTAGCGCAGCCGAAAACCGGTAAAACAATGCTCCTGAAAGAAATTGCCAATGCAATTGCGGCGAATCACCCGGAATGTTATTTAATGATCGTATTGGTTGATGAAAGGCCCGAGGAAGTGACGGATATGGAGCGTAGTGTAAAAGCCGAAGTAATTGCCTCAACTTTTGATGAGCCTGCTGAAAAGCATGTTAAGGTAAGTACCATGGCATTGCAAAAAGCAAAAAGATTGGTAGAGTGTGGGCACGATGTGGTGATTTTACTGGACAGCATAACCCGTCTTGCCAGGGCACACAATACGGTGGCTCCGGCTAGCGGAAAAGTATTATCAGGTGGTGTGGAAGCTAATGCAATGCAGAAACCCAAACAGTTTTTTGGCGCAGCCCGGAAAATTGAATTTGGGGGTTCCCTTACTATCATTGCCACAGCACTTGTCGATACCGGGAGCAAAATGGACGAAGTTATTTTTGAAGAATTTAAAGGAACCGGTAACATGGAACTTCAGCTCGACCGCAGGTTGTCGAATCGCAGAATTTTCCCTGCAATTGACATTGTGGCCTCTTCTACAAGGCGTGATGACCTGTTGCTTGATAAGGATGTATTGCAACGCATGTGGGTGTTGCGTAATCATATGGCCGATATGAATCCCGAAGAAGCTATCAACATTCTGATGAAAAATATGAAGGGCACAAAAGATAATATGGAATTTCTTACTTCGATGAACGGATAGGCAAAGCGTACGACCTTTTTTAAGATATAACTTTATGAAACCACTGCTTAGAACGGTGGTTTTTTTATGACTAAAAAAACATTCGGATGAATGGCTATTGAACAAATTGATATTGAAAAGTTTTTGCAGCTTTCAGAAGAATATTCAATCCTTGATGTAAGAAGCCCGGGCGAATACTTGCATGCGCATATCCCGGGTGCTTTGGCATTGCCCCTGTTTACAGATGATCAAAGAAAGATTATCGGAACGGCCTACAAGATGCAAAGCAGGCAGGTTGCCGTAAAAAAAGGATTGGATTTTTTTTCAGAAAGGATGAAAGCCATACCGGAAGAAGTGGAACAATTAATAGGCAATCGGGAAAAATCGGGCAGAGATAATTTAATCCCCAATACAAACAGGGTATTGATACATTGCTGGCGGGGAGGTATGCGAAGCGGGGCAGTGGCCTGGCTTTTGGATCTTTATGGGTTTAAAGTATATACTCTTAAAGGCGGTTATAAAGCTTTTCGCAATTGGGCGCTTGCACAGTTTGAAAAAAATTACACAATAAATATACTGGGTGGATATACTGGTTCAGGCAAAACGCAGGTATTACAGGAATTAAAACGAACCGGAAATATTGTAATCGATCTTGAAGGCCTGGCGAATCACAAAGGTTCTGCATTTGGGGCTTTAGGGGAAAACCCCCAACCGGGACAGGAGATGTTTGAAAACCTTCTTGCTTTTGAACTGTATAAAGCGACAAAGGCCGCAGAAGGGCTGCAACCTAACGGTGATATGCATACATCCGGATATTCTCCGGGGATTTGGCTGGAGGATGAAAGCAGGCATATAGGAACGGTAGGTATTCCGAAAGTTTTCTGGGGCCAAATGCGTAAAAGCTCTTTATATTTTTTGGAGATACCATTTGAAGAAAGGCTGAAACACATCATTAATTCCTATGGCGCATTTGATAAAAAAGACCTTGTGAATTCAATCATGAATATTCAAAAAAGACTGGGTGGGCTTGAAACAAAAAATGCCATTAATTATTTGTTGGAAAACAAAGTGACAGATTGTTTTTCCATTTTACTTCGGTATTACGACAAGTTGTATAACAATAGCCTGTATAATCGTGAAAATATTGAAGTCCTGTTAAATAAAATACCATGTGCCGCCGTTGACATAAATAACGCTCAGAAATTTTGCAGTCAAAAAGCCTGCAATGTTTTTAAGTCAAACAGCCTTTGGAAAGTTGATCATTAAAAGCAAAAAACAAACAATTTAACTTACGCCCGGAAGGATGAAACATGATGAGGACAATATTTATGAAATTCGACCTGGCGGGGACATCGAAAAAAAATCTCCCGTAATTTTAAAAGGGAAAGAGAAAAAATAAATTAATAAAAAGCGTTTAAGCATGGCAGGTATACACCAGGATGTAAATAAGGAAAGTTCCATAAAGCTTACCCAATACTCGCATGGAGCCGGCTGTGGCTGTAAAATTTCTCCTCTCATCCTGGACAAAATATTATTAAGTAACCTGGCTGTTCCGGATAATAAAAAATTACTGGTAGGCAATCATACGAAAGATGATGCTGCCGTATATGATATGGGTAATGGAACTGCATTGATCTCTACTACTGATTTTTTCATGCCAATTGTTGATAATCCTTTTGAGTTTGGCAGAATTGCAGCTGCCAACGCTATAAGTGATGTATACGCAATGGGAGGGAAACCCTTACTGGCTATTGCAATTTTAGGCTGGCCCATAAATATTATACGACCGGAAATTGCACAAAAAGTTATCGAAGGCGGCAGGAGTATTTGTAGGGAAGCCGGAATACCTTTAGCAGGCGGACACAGTATTGACAGCCATGAACCCATTTTTGGCCTTGCGGTAAATGGCCTGGCAGATGTTAAGCATATAAAGCAAAATAATACTGCCAAAGAAGGAGATATACTTTTTTTGACCAAACCCCTTGGGGTTGGTATTTTAACTACTGCAGAAAAAAAAGGCCTGTTGCAGTACGCGCATATTGGATTGGCTTCTCGCCAAATGATGCAATTAAATAAGGTTGGGGAATCATTAGGTAAAATTGAGGGCGTACATGCCATGACCGATGTTACAGGTTTTGGCTTATTGGGTCATTTGGTTGAAATGGCCGAAGGTAGCGGGTTAAGCGCTGATATCAATTTTCACAATGTTCCTTTGATAATTGATGACCTTAACAATTATATAGATCAAAAATGTGTACCTGGCGGAACTGTAAGAAACTGGGAAAGCTATGGTGATAAGATCGGGGACATTAATGAGTATCAAAAAGCAATTTTGGCTGACCCACAAACCAGCGGCGGTTTATTGATTGCGGTAAAATCCGGTGCTATTAGGGAAGTGAATGAATTATTGTTTCAATGTGGCCTTGATAAATTTACAGATCCCATCGGAATATTTATTGCCAAAGGAGAAAAAGTAGTCAATATAAACGCTTAATATGATTCTCAGCGACTGGACGGTAGTATTGGGGTATCTCTGCTTTTGATAGCTTTCGTATTAATTTTAACCAATCAAATATCTAAGAATGGTATAATTTACCCGTCCATGAACTTTGCAGGAAGCGGGCTGGCAACTGTGGCTTCGTATCTTATACACAACTGCTATGTTAATTATATTTTGGCGTATGTCCCACAGAGGCAAAGGGCACAAAGCATTTTTCTTGTGTTCTTAGTGACTTAGCGGGAAAATCTGTTACGGCATAACAGACTTAACTTAAACACTACCTTCCTTTTATTATCCTGGAATCGGCATGGAAGCTCGTTTCATTATTTGGAATGTGGAAGTTTTATAAAGAGAAGGCCAGGAAAATAAAATCATCGTAATTTATCTATTAGCTTAGACAGCTTCTTGTCTTTCTCGGTTACAACATCGCCCGCATCATGTGTGTTTAACCAGATCTCCACCTTATTATATTCGTTTGTCCATTTGGGGTGATGATCCATTTTTTCTGCTGCCAGTGCTACTCGTGTCATAAATGCAAAGGCCTCTGAAAAATCTTTGAATTCGAATTTTTTATAGATATTATTATCTTTTTTTACCCACATAAAAAGTATTTATTAATGATAAAACAGGTTTTAAAAAATGAGGTGCTGTTTGTTTTTAATTTTTTCATTGGTCATTTCGGTAATGAGTTGCACAGCCGGTATTGTCCTGATAGAGCTCGTAAGCATCCGCACATCGTCATCATGCATAATATCATCTTTTATGAGCCATAAAAAATCAAGATGTTTAAATTCCGGAAGAAGATATTCTCCATCGTCTTCGTTATTATATAAGTAATGCTTTATGGTACCGGACTGTTCTCCATATTCATAAATGGGGAAAAAATACTTCCGGGCTTTTTTGTTTAACTGTATTTCGATATTATTATTTATCCTGAAATCAAAATTAAGCATCTGGTTAAGATGCCAGCAAAAACGGTATTGTTCAATAGGGGCAACGATACCCAGCAGCCGGGTGTCTGCAAAAAATTCGTCTACCATTACTTCATTGTCTATTCGAAGCTTCATTTTTTAAAAAGTCTTTATTGAAATTATTACATCAAAAAATAATATCGAAAACTATTTCATCTTTCCCCCGCAGCACCGTAACTTTTGTTGCATCCCCTTTTTTAAACTTGCTTAAAACCGTCATATAAGAATTAATATCTGAAAAATTATTATCGCCAAGTTTTATAATAACGTCTCCAGCCTGTATCCCCACTTTTTGTGCAATTTTACCGTCTACTATTCCATCAGCACGCACCCCTTTTCCGCTGAAAGTATAATCGGGCATAATTCCTAAACTTACTGTAAAACGGGCGCTTCCCATTTTGGGCTCACGGGTTTTGGAAAAGGCAAGTTTGCCCAATTTGTTGGTCTCCTCAATTACAGTATAAATGTATTTAATTACCTGTAGTTCCCCGCTGAAATTTATTTTTTCGACATCATCTGTAGGCTTGTGATAGTCTTTATGGGTTCCGGTAAAGAAAAATAAAACAGGAATATTTTTAAGATAAAATGAAGTGTGATCACTGGGGCCAATACCGCTGGAATCAAATTTTATATCAAAAGATTTTGTCTTTTGAGTCAATATATTTCCCCATACAGGTGAAGTGCCAAACCCTCCAATCGTGATGCTATGGGTGCTGTCGTTTAACCTGCCCACCATATCAGAATTAATCATGTAATTGACAGAAGAAAGATCTATAGTTGGATGTTCAGTAAAATATTTGGATCCGTACAATCCAAGTTCTTCGCCGGAAAAACAAATGAAAAGATAATTGTTGTTTTTAAGTTTCGCATTCCTGAGCATTCTTGCCAGTTCAATAACAGCAGCAGTTCCACTGGCATTATCGTCAGCGCCATGATGAATGGAAGGAGCACCTGTCCATAAAGAATTATGGTCTTCTCCATATCCAAGGTGATCATAATGCGCGCCTATTATTATTGTGTTTGCGGCGCCGTTATCAATATACCCGTTCACATTGTGCCCTTCCCGCTTTTTATCTCCAATGGCTAACTTAAATTTTATCTCTAAGCTGGAAGAATTATCGCTTAAATATTTCTTTTCAGCGTCTTTGGTAATAAATAAAACGGGGATTTTCAACGTTTCTGTTTTTTCTTTTCCTTCAAACTTTAATTCATCATCCTTTGAGCCGGTATTGTAAACAACAACTGCCGATGCGCCTTTGCGGGCAAAATCAATCGCTTTATCCCTTACAGCTTCTTCAAGATCGAAATGGGGATTGTTCTTATTTTTTTCAATAGTTTCTTTTATATCCCAAAACCAGGGCATATCTTTTTCAAGAAGTGCGGGAGAGGCAGAAGTTTCT
Source organism: Ginsengibacter sp. (assembly GCA_040005125.1). Lineage (GTDB taxonomy): Bacteria > Bacteroidota > Bacteroidia > Chitinophagales > Chitinophagaceae > Ginsengibacter. Next base: position 2,575 of record JBDTZL010000373.1, on the reverse strand, counting down.
GCGGAACCATTCCCGCTAAAAATAAAGGGGAAAAAATCTTTTTCCACAACAAGGTCGTTGCCATTTATAGCCAGGCGCGTTGAAGATAAAATTTGCTTTCCTTCATTTATTTCAAAAGCCTGTACAAAAGAATTGCTGTCTCCTTTGGGTACCAGGCTAATTTTTTTAAACCGGTCTGACAGGTATTCATAGGCAAGTTTTTCCCCCGGGGTTCCGGTTCTTCTTCCCTCCAGCCTGTCGCTTGCGAGATAGCCTATTTCTGATTGCAGGCTGTCAACAATAATTTTATCTCGTTTTTTTGGTTTTTGAGCGGACGCAAATTGGGCAAAAAGTAATAAAAAAAATAAAGTGCTTCTCATACGTAGTGAAATGATCGAAAGCAAATTTACAGGAATAAACCAGTGAAGTAAATCATAAAAATAATAAGGCTTTAATCTCTTTTCTTAATTCGTAAGGTTCTCGTATAAGTTCAGTCTAAATTTACAGATTATCAATAAAAAAGTTTGAATAGCCAATTAAATATTGCGTTAGTAGGCAATCCCAACAGTGGGAAAAGCTCTTTGTTCAATTCGTTAACGGGCTTAAATCAAAAGGTGGGAAATTTTCCGGGGGTTACTGTTGATAAAAAAACGGGTTTGAGCAAAATTTCAGAAAAAATTTCCGCTAAAATAATAGATCTCCCTGGCACATACAGCCTCTATCCTAAAAGAAATGACGAATGGGTTTCTTACAAAGTACTGCTTGATGAAGATCCCGATGTAAGGGCAGATATTATAGTATTAATGATTGATGCCTCAAACCTGAAGAGAAACCTGCTTTTTTGCTCACAGATAATCGACCTCAAAAGGCCTGTCGTGGTAGCGCTTACTATGATGGATATTGCAAAAAAAAATAATATACAGGTGGATATTCCGGGGTTGGAACGTGAGTTGGGGATACTGGTAATACCTGTTAATCCCAGGAAGAATAAAGGGATTTCCCAACTTAAAAGAGCGATCGGGCAAACCGCCGAAAATATCCACAGAATTCCTGAGCGGGATTTTATTGACACGATATCCCTTGCACCAAAAGCCATTAGAAGGGTGCAGCAAATATTTCCGGAAATCAGCAATTACAGGGCAATACATTATTTAATCAACCATGAAAATTTTGCATTGGAGCAGCCGGTGCAGGAGGCTATTGAAAATATTGAAAAAGAAACAGCCTTTAATCCTTCCAAAGCACAGGCCGAAGAAATTTTACAGCGTTATGGAAGGATAAAAATTATCATGCAGCAGACCGTGGTGGAAACAGATCCTTTACAGAAAGCTTTATTTACACAAAGGCTTGATGACATTTTGCTTCATCGCACCTGGGGTTATGTGATTTTATTTGGCGTACTTTTTTTATTGTTTCAAAGCATCTTTGTAATTGCCCAGTTTCCGATGAACGCAATTGAATGGTGCTTTGGCCAGTTGGGCGGGTGGCTTGGTCATATATTGCCTGAAAGCTGGTTCAGTAACCTCTTAATAAATGGCGTGCTTGCCGGGCTGAGCGGGATCCTCGTTTTTGTTCCCCAGATCATGATATTATTCGGGTTGATTACCCTGCTGGAAGATTCGGGATATATGGCAAGGATAAGTTTTCTAACGGACAGGGTTATGCGAAAAGCGGGGCTTAACGGGAAAAGCGTAATGCCTATGATAAGCGGGCTCGCGTGTGCTGTGCCCGCGATAATGAGCGCCAGGAATATTGAAAATAAAAAGGAGCGGCTTCTCACCATAATGTGCACGCCGCTTATGAGCTGTAGTGCAAGGCTGCCGGTATTTACCATCCTTATTGCATTGGTAATACCCGGTAAATTATTCCTGGGCTTTATAAGTTTGCAGGGATTTGTAATGATGCTGATGTACCTGCTTGGCACTGTAATGGCGTTCCTCACGGCGTATGTTATGAAATGGTTTATCAAAAGTAAAGAGCGAAGTTTTTTTATACTTGAACTACCCATTTACAGGGAGCCGAGATGGAAAAACATGGGGTATACAATGATTGAAAAAGCAAAAGTATTTGTATTGCAGGCCGGAAAAGTTATTATGGTGATAAGCCTTTTGCTATGGGTATTGAGCTCTTATGGCCCTACTCAAAGGATGAAAGGTGTTTCCGAAAAATATGCATCACTTGAATTGCAGCAGCCGTCGAAAACTAAAGAGTTTAATAAATTAAAGAGAACGGAGTTGCTTGAAAATTCTTATGCGGGTATTTTAGGAAAAGCCATTGAGCCGGTCATTAAGCCACTCGGATACGATTGGAAAATAGGAATTGCCCTAATAACTTCTTTTGCGGCCCGGGAGGTTTTTGTAGGAACTATGGCCACATTGTACAGTGTAGGCGAAGGCCGTGACGAAAATAATGCCACGCTTCGCCAAAAGATGGATGCCGCTGTACGCCCCGATGGAACGAAAGTTTACAACCTCGCCACAGGATTATCCCTGCTTATTTTTTATGTACTTGCTATGCAGTGTATGAGCACCCTTGCCGTGGTAAAGCGCGAAACCAGGAGCTGGAAGTGGCCCGCCATACAACTGGGATATATGAC
>JBDTZL010000154.1:0-29186 GCA_040005125.1 Ginsengibacter sp. | reverse complement strand
GCTGGGAACGTTTTTCAAACGGAAGCTTATCAAAATATAATTTGTTTACCAGGCCAAGTTGCTCGTCGGGAGAAATCTTCAACGTATTATTGAGCCAAAAAGAATCTATGGGCCCGCCGATGTTCATGTTTCCATAACGCAGCGAATCGATCCAGAGTTTCATCGTATCTCTTCCTATTCTGCGGGCAACTTCCTGGTAATAGGGCACCGCAGAAACTTTGAAAGCTTCTTCCATGGTGAGGTCCTTATTCCAGTCTGCATTCCACCTTTTTATACCATCCCATTTTATGACCATTTTCTCATCTGTAATTTTCCCGGTTTCTAATCCTATCAAAGAGTTTACAATTTTAAAGGTGGATGCCGGTAAAACTCTTTGCGTATCAAGCTTCATATTATAGACCGTAATTTTTCCTGTTGCGTTGTCTGATAGAGAAAAGCATCCATCAACATTTGCCGAGTCGAAATATTTCTTAAGACCGTTATTTATGGTAGCCTTATTAACGGAGCAGGAAGAAATAATTATAAAAGAGGCCAGGAATAAAACCCGGGAATATTGTATCATAAATATCATATCAAATTTTATCTGGGTTACTTTATTATTGCACAATTAAAAATATAAAATTTCTAAAAACCATTTGTGGTGGCGGTTCCTTCCCCTCTCTTTCGGAGAGGGGAAGGGGTGAGGTTTAATAAATTCTCTTATTATTTTGCTGTACGGTGTCCTGCGGTTGCACATAAAGCTTCATAAAAATCATTCCCGTATTTTCTTATAAGAGCATCTTTAAGAAAAACGTAAGCGGGTACTTTTAGTTTTTTACCAAGGCTGCATGCGGCTTTGCAAAGATCTTCGCGGGGTTCATAATTTACAAGGTCATTTTTACCTGTCTTACTCTTTTTTATTCTTATAGGAAATAAATGACAGCTTATTGGCTTTCTCCAGCTTATTTTACCATCGTTATAAGCCTGTTCTATACCGCACTTTACAATGCCCCTGGCATCAGTAAGGCCGTAAGCACACATACCAGAGCTCACGGTTGGAGTTACCCATCCAAACTCTGTATTATAAATGTATTTTCCCTGTTCCTGCAGTACAGCTATTGATTCTTTCGTGAGATAGGGCAGCACAAATCTGAAGGCGTCGTTAAGCTCTTTCAATTCATCATTTTCAAGTGGCGCGCCAGCATCACCATCAACACAACAGGCGCCTTTGCACTTTACAAGATCACACACAAAATGCTCTTCTACTACCTGGTCACTTATCAAAACCTTGCCAATACTTATCATGTTGTAAAGATACGGGGGAAACGGTTGATTGGTTAATTAGTTAATTAGTCAATTGCTCATTTAGTCAATAAGCGATCGGCTGGATTATTAGATGCATCGAAAAAATAATATCTAAAGAGTATAACAAGGGGCTTAATTCGTGAATAGTATAATGGGCAATTATGAAACACTACCAATTAACTAATTAACCAATTAACTCAACCTTACTTCCACCTTAGCGTATTAATAATATGCTTCATGTCTTCCTGCAAAAAATTATTTACAGGGCGTAGGGAGTCTTCATTGGGATTGGCATCGAAATACAATGCTCCTCTTAAAAAATTACGTGATGTATCAGATAAAAAAAATTGTTTCGCAGTAGCAACATTTCCTGAAAGACGGAAGAAGATACCTGTAATACCATTGGGGGTATGCATTACACTGTCTTCAATGGAATTGGCTTTAACGTCGTTTTTATAAGTAAGATTATAAGAATCATTGACCATGTTTTGAAAAGTATTTATGCCAATGGAGTCCCTGTATTTTCCTTCCTTATTCTTTACTTTGTAATTAGACGTGCCGCCGATTATCTTATAACTAATAAAGATTTTTCCATTGAAAGAAGGGAAGTCAATATTCACCCAATAAGGATTTTCGGGGCTATTATCAGGATAAGATGAATCCCTTACAACATTGGCATATACAGGATATTCAAAAGAATATGGAAAACCGGGCTTGTCAAACTTTATATATTCTCTTTTTGGGAAATCAATTTTGTAATAACCCTTTTTTTTTGAGGTATAGGTCGAGTTGCAACCCGCGGCTAACAGAAAATGAAATAAAAAAAAAACGGATGGGATTCGCAGGATATCTTTCACGTTATGCATTTTTGCCAACAGTATTTGTTTTCAGGGTAAGCTTAACTTTTTCAATACGGTTTTTATTTATTTCCAGGGGCATGAACGTAAAATCACCGGCAACAATTGCCTCATTTACCTGGGGAAATTCTCCCGCAATTTCAAGTACCAGGCCTGCAAGAGAATCGCTATCACCACGAATTTTATCAAAAGTATTCACAGGGATACGCAGGGCCTTGCATACATCATTGATCATTGTTTTTCCTTCAAAGATATAATTGTAATCATCCAGCTTTTTATTGACACTTTGCTCATCATCAAATTCGTCCTGTATGTCGCCAATGATCTCTTCCATAATATCTTCGAGGGTTACAATACCCGAAGTACCCCCGAATTCATCGACCACTACTGCAAAATGAATACGCTTGTTCCTGAAATCCTGGAGAAGGTCTTCAATCAGCTTTTGTTCATGAACATAAAATACAGGTCGCATCAGCGGGTGCCAGTCAAATACTTCTTCGTCAAGGTAAGGCAGGAGGTCTTTAGTGTGAAGAATGCCCACGATTTCATCAAGACTACTTTTATAAACAGGTAACCTTGAGTAATGCATTTCTTCCACTTTATTTTTTACACCCTGGAAAGAAGCGCTCACCTCAATGCCACTAACGTCCAGGCGTGTACGCATTGTTTGTTTTACTGTTGTATTACCAAATTTCCTGATTCCTTTTAAGATTTGCTTTTCTTCGGTTGTTGCTTCATGGTCAGGTAAAAGGTCTATGGCGTAGTCAAGCTGGATGTCATCCATACGCGAAGAACCAGCATGAAACCTGCCTTCAATTTGATCACTCAATCTTACGAGCCTGTTACTTACCTGGAAAAAAACGCTGTTGAAAATTTCAATAAGCAGTGAAGATGTTGATGCAAACCAGATTTTATGATGAGTGGCCCATACTTTTGGCAACACCTCGCCAAACATAACAAGGATAGAGGTGACCACTATAACTTTAATTGCAAACTCCAGGAGACTGTGCATGTGGAGGCCATTAATCCAGTTGTTCATTAATGTGTTTGATATAAGGATGATGCCAATATTTACGAGGCTATTAGCGATCAACATCGATGCAAGCAGTGTTTTAGGGTTTTCAAGAAGGGTAACAATTCTTTTATAAGATGGTTGTTGCCTTGTTTTGAGCATATTAATATCCTTCATTGTCAGAGAAAAAAAGGCGACCTCCGAGCCAGCTACCAGGAAAGAAATTATAAAAAGAATGAAAAGAGTGAAAAGAAGTATGGTTGCAGCCGCAGAAGTTAATGCCAGGAAAGTAAGGAGTTGATAGCTGTAATGTATAGCCGAATAATAATCCAAAGCAAATAATTTTAATTAAAGATGCGGATGAATGCGTTGGAACAATCAACCGGTTGCGTTCTAAAAGGGTAGCTTTTCTGATCCTTCATCAATGGGTGGTGGGATTTCGCTTCCAGGAATATTTTCGTGGCCGGTTTCAGCATTCGGCTGCCCGCTATCGGAGCGTTTATCCAGCATAATAAGGTTGTCGGCAATAATTTCTGTGGCCACTTTTTTATTATGATCCCTATCTTCCCAATACCTCGTTTTCAACCGCCCTTCAATATATACAAGACTACTTTTATGAAGATATTTTTGAGCCAGTTCTGCGAGGCCCCGCCATAACACAACATTATGCCATTCTGTTTGTGAAATTAATTTCCCGGTTTTATCTTTATAAGTTTCTGTAGTCGCCAACGGAAATTTTGCCACAGGAATGTTCCCTTCGAGATATTGTATTTCGGGGTCTTTTCCCAGGTTTCCAATCAGTACCACTCTGTTTACACCTCTCATAAAATACTTATTTCTTCGATGCCTAAATTAGATAAAAACAAATTTAAAGATACATTTTAATCTTTCAAATATGAAGTGATAAATTTAGGAAATGGCAACAGGCTAAGTTCTCTCCCTGATACCGCTTTATATTTTTGCAAAGATGCTTTTGGCGTTTTTACAGTAATGTGAAAAAATCGCCCCGTAATTGTTTGGTGAGTAAGTTTTTGACTGCGTATTGCAGAAACGTTGGTAACGCTGTAATTATTTCGTAAAAACAGGGATGTAAATATTTTTGTATTTAAAAATGCTTTGCGGGGAATAAGACTTTCAGTTTCGACCAGTATAAATTCATACAAATTTTGCCAGATATCTTTATCCATTCTTTGATTTACATATGTTTTATTATGATACTCAACTATTAAATAATTAAAAAAACGTTCCCGTCTTTGAATACTTTTTTCTTTAACGGGTAAAGTACTCACTATTTTTTTTGCATTGGCAATACATTTTTTTTCTAACGGGCAACTATTGCATAACGGCAGCAAGGGTTTGCAAACAACCGCGCCAAAGTCCATGATTGCCTGGTTGTAAGAAGCCGGGTTTCTTGTATCAATTAAATCCCGGGCTATGTCGCTGAACATTTTTTTTCCTTCAGTTGTATCGACGGGAACCTTGACCCCGAAAAATCTTGCCAGGACCCTGAAAACATTTCCATCCAGAACGGCATAAGGTAAGTTGAATGCGAAGGACGCAATTGCGGAAGCTGTATAATGCCCGACACCTTTGAGCGATACGATATCTTCATATTTTCCCGGGAACCGGCCGGCGAGCTCTTCATTAATTAATTTTGCCGATGCAATTAAATTTCTGCACCGGCTATAATAACCCAACCCTTCCCAAAGTTTATAAACTTCCTGCTCCGGTGCCGCGGCAAGGCTTTTGATATCGGGCCACGCCTTTATAAAGCGATTATAATAAGCCAATCCCTGCTGTACCCGGGTCTGTTGTAAAATAATTTCGCTTATCCATATTTTATAGGGATCTTTTTCACCTTTCCACGGCATCTCCCTGGTATTTTCAAATTGGTTCCACTTTAGTAAATTTTCTACAAAAAATTTCTTATTTTTCATTAAGTTTAAGTAATGATATTGCGGGGTAAAATGCTGACTAACAAAAATGTACGAAGATGCACCCTAAATTATTCAGAATGAATTTAAAATAAAGATTATAAATTTGTATTAACCTGGCAAAACATTTTTTCATTTAGGTTCAAATTTATTCAACTCAATTTCAATGTTATAAAATGAGAAAAGCAGATATTATCAATCAGATTTCAGAAAAAACCGGTATCCCAAAGGTCGATGTCTTGGTAACTCTTGAAACCTTATTTAAAGAAATTAAGGAATCACTTGCCCTGGGAGAAAATATATACATCAGGGGATTTGGCAGTTTTATTACCAAAAAAAGAGCCGCTAAAATTGGCAGGAACATTAAAAAGAATGTTGCCGTTGAAATTCCTGAGCATTACATACCAGCTTTTAAACCTGCCAAAGAATTTGTGCAGGATATAAAAGACCGGAATAAAGACCGGAAGTCACAATAGTCTTACCTTTGCGCCGGGTTATTAAATCTCCCTTCCATTCACAATTGATTAAACGAATTCTTCTCGCAGCCGCAGGACTCATTCTTTTGCTGGTGCTTTTATTGTTTGGAAAGACAACCACTATCAAAGCGGATTTGCCTCGTGCGGAGCATACTTCGCCTGCGTTTAATATTAAAGCTTTCATTAAAAAGCAAAAGCTGAAACTGAGCCCTTTACAAATTATATACCTATCCGATCTTGAAAATAATATAAGCCGCGGAGACGTAAAAATACAGGCTGAAAAACAATTCACACAGCTGGCCGGTTTTTGGAAAGATTCCGTGGGAGTATTTGTTCCGTATGCATATTATCTTAGTGAGGCGGCCAAATTGGATAATTCGGAAAAAAGACTCACCTTTGCTGCCCGCCAGATTTTAGAGAGCATGAGGAGGGAGGATAGTGTAGCACTAAAAACATGGGAGGCCGAGACCGCTGCATCCCTATTTGAAAAAGCCCTGAAGCTTGATCCTGGTAATGATGATTTGAAGGTGGGGCTTGGTAGTTGTTATGTATATGGCCAGGGAATGATTGGAGATGCACAGCAAACAATGAAGGGAATTCAGCAGTTGCTGGAAGTGGTGCGTAAAGATTCGAATAATATGCAGGCTCAGATGGTTTTGGGAATAGGCGCAGTGATTTCCCGCCAGTTTGACAAGGGAATAGAAAGGCTCAACAAAGTTGTTGCGTTTGACCAGCAAAATCTTGAAGCGGTTTCCTGGCTTGCAGATGCGTATGCCGGCAGCGGGGACAAGCAAAATGCTACAAAATGGTATGAGCAGAGTAAACGTTTGGTCAATAGCCCTGCATTTAGTAAAGAGGTGGATGAAAGAATTAAAGAATTAAATACCGGGCCTTAATAGCAAGGCTTATAATTAATACTGAAACGTGGATTAGTCAAAAACAATTCGTTTTTGATCAGTCTTTATTATAAATTATTTAAAATTACTCAGTTATGCCTTGTGGTAAAAAGAGAAAACGCCATAAAATTGCTACTCACAAACGCAAAAAACGTTTAAGAAAAAATCGTCATAAAAAGAAGTAAAACCTTACTTTTAATTGTACCGGTATGCCCTGAATTTACCCTTCATTCCTTCTGTGTAGTTGAGAAATTAATTAAAAGATTTTTGAGTTGAATAAGGAACTTATTATAAATGCTGCCCCACAAGCAGTAGAAATAGCCTTGCTTGAGGATAAAAAGCTCGTTGAGATGCATCATGAAAATGCAAATTCGGGTTTTGCAGTGGGCGATTTGTATTTGGGGAAGGTAAAAAAACTGATACCGGGATTAAATGCTGCATTTGTAGACGTGGGTTTCGAAAAAGATGCTTTTCTTCATTATACCGACCTGAGCCCGTATGTACGCTCTATTCTCAAATTTACCAGGTTTGCTATAAATGATAAGCCTGAGCCAGGTTTTGATTTTCCTTCCCTGGGAGTTGAACCCGAAATTATAAAAACAGGGAAAATCGCCGAAGTATTAAGTGGCAAGCCAAACATACTTGTACAAATTTTAAAAGAGCCGATAGCAGCCAAAGGGCCCCGCCTTAGCTGCGAACTTTCTTTACCCGGAAGATTTGTAGTATTAACCCCTTTTAATGATATCATTGCCGTATCACGCAAAATTCATTCTTCAGAAGAAAGAAAGCGCCTGCAAAAAATTATAGAAGCGATCAAGCCTAAAAATTTTGGGGTTATCGTGCGTACTGCTGCGGAAGGGAAACATACCACAGAACTTCATGAAGATCTGCTTTCGCTGATAAACACCTGGAAAAATATCCAGAAGAATTTAAGCGGGGCAATAGCTCCCTGTAAGATCATGAGCGAAGAAGGAAAAACCAACAGCATACTGCGTGATTTACTTAATGAAGATTTTAATAAAATAGTAGTGAACGACAAGAATATTTTCAACGACACAAAAACCTACCTGCAAAGGATAGCTCCCGAAAAGACTGAAATACTTTCTTTCCACAGCAACGGCGCACCCATTTTTGACAGCTATGGAGTTACCCGGCAGGTAAAAGCTTCTTTCGGCAAAACCGTTAACCTGCCAAGCGGCGCCTACCTCATTATTGAGCACACTGAGGCGCTGCATGTAATTGATGTAAATAGTGGCTATAAAAGTATCAGCAATAACCAGGAGCAAAATGCTTTTGAAACAAACCTTGAAGCAGCAGCAGAAGTTGCCCGGCAGCTTCGGCTGAGAGATATTGGTGGTATAATAGTAGTTGACTTTATTGACATGAAGCTGGTAGAAAACAAGAAAAGGCTTGCTGAGCAGATGGATAATTTCATGCGTAGTGACCGCGCGAAGCATGCAGTATTGCCCATCAGTAAATTTGGGTTGATGCAAATTACCCGGCAGCGAATGAAGCCGGAGATGAACATCAATACCTCTGAAGTATGCCCAAGCTGCGATGGTACCGGTAAAATTTCTTCTACCCTCGTGCTGGAAGATGAAATTGAAAAAAATCTCAGCTACCTGGTTATGCAAAAACATACCGGGCTCACTATCGAAGTGCACCCGATCTTATATGCCTACCTCACCAAGGGATTGCCCTCCAAACGCCTCAGGTGGACGTGGAAATACAAGCAAAAAATAAGTATTAAATCCAACAGCAATTACCACCTCACAGAGTTTCATTTTTACGACAAAAGCGATGAGGAAATAAAGTTGTAAGGTATAAAGTAAAATGCTTTCTTGCGGCAAACTTTTATTCCCTGTAATCTTCATGAAGCCTCCTAAGCCGGATCCATTGATGTAAACATCATGTTTTGCTTTATCCGATCATACCCTGATAAAAATTTTCAACTATATTCAATAAAACAAATTGGGATTTGCGAAAAGGTTGGCATATAATGTGGCTGGCCTGATTTTTTGACCCTTTTTATACAAATACATTTTCCCTTCTGAATCAATCATTGGAAGATCAGCGCCACCTCTCCAATGCCCTTTCTTTGGAGAAAAGAATAATTGGTGAACCAGCTTATTCTGAAAAAAATTCCTCACCTGTTCTGCATCAATACCAATGCTTCCCTGGATGATTTGTCCATGAGATGCAGCATATTGAATTTGCGCAGAAAATAATCCTGCAGAGATATTGCCGTATAATGAATGGGTCATATCCATATACCCGTTGCGGGATGGATAATTTGGATCATCAGTATGTCTTCCTCTTTTCCCTGTCCAGCCGGTAAAAAAATTGATTCCATATTGAAAATCCCTATCATGATATTGAGCCAGGATGCTGCCGGTTCTGAATTCGTCACGAATTCCCCCGGCAAAAAGATCATCCTCACAAATGATTTGAAATTTGCCAAACTGCAAAGATACCGTTCCTGTAGCCTGTGACGTTTTGATATGATTTAGGTAATAATTGAACGCATAGCCAACGCTGTTTCTTTTTATTGTTTGATTTCCTGCAGGGCTAATAAACAAATTCTTTAATGAATCATTACTCCCATAAGAAATTATTGCACCAACAGATGCAGCAAATTCAAAGTATTTTTTCGACGGGCCGATATTTTTAAAATTGTAATAAATTTTAAACCCGGGATTAAATTGATAAGTTTCATGAGTATAGTAACCAGCACATGATATCCCTATCCGGTCGAAGTGGGTTCCTGCTGCTATAAGAAGCCCAATATTTAACCCAAATTTTTTCCCGGAAAAAGTTTGTGCCTTGGTTAGAATGGTGAGTAAGAAAAATAAAATCAAAAAAGATAATCTGAAAGGCATAAAAGCTAACATTATAATGTCAATAAAAGTAGTCTTATCGCTAAGCAGTACCCTATTGAAGAATAAATTGTAAAGCAATACCCAGCTTAGACGTGGTTCTACTTGTTTTAATTTAAAACTTTTTTTGTTTACGATCGGGTGCGAAACATTCTTTAAGAATTCATATATCGAGACTCACAAGCCAAATCGTTCAAAGAATTAGATGATGCGGTTATTGCAGAAGAAGCATACAAATGCAGTTTACCTTTCACCGTTTTTTATTTCTTTAATTGAATGATCTTTTCACGTTGTGCCCTGAAGAATTTATTCCTTTCCTTTTCACCTGTTCCGCTAATTAAAGTTGACCTGCTTACAAGCGTATTGAACCCATCAAACAATTTTTTATTGAACCTTGCATCCCTGGTTAACAGGTAGTTCAGCACATTATAAGTAATGACGGAAAGCCGCTCACCGTTAAGATCAAGAAGAAAAGTATTGTTGCCTAATATTATCTCATTCACATAAAATTTAAAAGGAGCTTTATGGGTCAGATCAGTGCCCGCCGGCATAAATTTAAAGCCGGTTTGAGCCTGCTCCTGGAAATGATTCATCATTTTTTCAAAAGAATGCAGTACCCCGCGAAAATCTTCTTCGCTTTCAAATAAGCCGGCATCCCGGTAATATTCCAGTTGATTAAGCGTGCTGTTAAGGCTTTCGAAATTCCATAGCTCCACAGAAGGCAGTATGTTGTATTCTTTTACAATTAATTGCCCCAACCGGTTGCACTCTTCAAACGGAAATTTATGAAGAGAAAAAGTCTTATCCCTATAATCGGAATGATTAAGAACTGTCTTTAACCAGCAGAATGTTTTAAAAGCACCGATCTCCTTAAAAAGATAAAAATAAAAAACAGGAGCATCTTTACATTGATAGAGCATCTCTCTTTTATCAAATGAATTAAAATATTTCATCTGTTTCAAAACCCCTTTCAGGTATTCCCTGAAGTCGGGGTTTGAACCATTTATTTCCGGGGCATTAAAAACCACGCTTTCACTTTTAAATTGCAAAATCTGGTCAAGAGACAAATCGAAGTGCTCACATAAAACTCTAAGCTCGTTTAAGGTGACCGGCTTTTCCCCACGAATACGTCGGTACACACTATCATAACTGATGTTGAGCAGATCGGCGATTGCATCCACCAATGAAATATGAGAAGGAAGTGTGTTCTTGATTAAAACAAACAGTTCCTTTTGCAAATCAGTTTCAGCCATAGAAATAAATTTACGGATTTTCCGTAATCCATGCAATCTTCTTTAAGGAAACTTAATACAGATTGCAAAAGATCCCTTCTTATTATTAATTAGTAATCCTGCTTATACGTGCCAGGTCATTTAAAAAGATAAACCGCAACCAGGCCATAATTCAAAGCAAATATCAATTAGTGAAGCTCACGTGTGGCTTATACATTTGTTCCAGGTATTTAAATCAACAGGCAACTTAAGTTTTATGAAAAAAATATTTTTTTTCTCCATCATTTTCCTGGTATCAACATCAATAAAAAGCCAGGTATTTGAAAATAAACCAGCAGGAATGCCGGTAAAAGATGGAGAAGCAAAAAATAAATTACAGGAATTTTTCAGATCCAATACAGGAAGGGTGAATCTTTTCATATTTACGAGGGAAAGGAAGAAAAAAATTGACTTATTAGCCTTCTATACTTTAATGAGAGCCCGGATAAAAAGTTTATTTCATCATAAGAAATTTTACGTAGTCAATGCAAGGTCAGTAAAAAGCGCATCTGCAAAAGTTGAACACCTGCTTCTTAAAAATAAAAAACTTATTAAAAGTATCTGGTTCGATTCTCATGGCCATTATGGCAACCGTTATTCATCATTCCGGGTAGGGGCCGATCAATTCAATTACAAAAATATCCATGACAGTAATGCAATACAATATTTGCGAACGATTGCAAAATATTGTGATGAGAATACCAGGGTTGGCCTGGGATCCTGTTATGCAGGCGCTGACTTCTATTTCCCGGCAACCGATAGTACTCCTGCCACCCGGATGAATGGCGATTCTTTAATGATAGGCCTGGGAAATATTTTTTCAGGATCTTCTATATACGCCAGTGAAAGCTGGGTGATGGCGAAGCCGGGCATATTCAAGAACCGGTTTAGGTTTGCAGGTTATCCCCTTAATAAAAGATTTAAGGATAGCGTTTATGCACCGGTATGGGAACGTATCGGTAAATGGAAGCAATACTCTTCGCGCGCAGGAGAGATAAAGAGTATCCCAACCATCGCTCTGGACAACCGTGGTAATATAAATTGTAATAAAGCCTATTACAATAATTGGAAAAAAACAAAAACCAGGATTACCAAAGTTTCCAAACAATTACGATCCGGGCTTGCACATTTTAGCTGACATACACTCTAATTTATAAAAACAAAAAATATGATAGCCCAATTATTTTTTAAGCTCATAGATTATCCGGCTTTCCGTCGCATTTTCTGGAAGCCTGTTTATGAGACTATAGCAAAAATTAAAGTTGACGACTGGCAGTTTATGAACTATGGTTATGTACCGTTTGCATCTGAGACCGCATTAACACTACTTCCCGAAGATGAGGTCAACCGTTACTCATTGCAATTATATCATTATTTAGTATCGCTGCTCGAAGTATCGGGAACAGAAATACTGGAAGTAGGGAGTGGCAGGGGTGGCGGAGCCAACTATATAAAAAAATATTTACAACCAAAGAAAATTACAGGTTTGGATATCGCGTACAATGCAGTGAAGCTGGCTAATGAAAAACATTCAGCAAAGGGTTTGCATTTTGTCCAGGGCAATGCAGAAAACCTCCCATTTCCCGATGAAAGTTTTGATGTGGTAATTAATGTGGAATCATGTCATGCATACGGATCTGTTCCCACATTTTTGAAAGAAGTAAAAAGAGTATTGCGGCCCGAAGGCTATTTCTTATGTACCGATATGCGTTCCCCGAACGGTATGCAGACATTGAAAAACAATTTGCTTGCTACAGGCATGCACTTATGTGTACAGGAAGACATCACTGAAAATATTGTCAATGCAATTGAGCTTGAAGAACCCTTAAAGCAAAAAAGAATTTCAAATGATATCCCAAAATGGCTTGCAAAAACTTTTAAAGAATTCGCAGGCGTCAAAGGTTCTAAAATTCATGAAGACTTAAAAAACTACTCGTTGGTTTATCATCGGTTTGTTGTACAAAAAAAAGCCGCCCATATAATTTTTAATAAACAGCTCAATCATGAAAATTACCATCTGCCTGCTGATGCTTTTGCTTAGTGTGACCCTGGCATCAGCGCAAAAAAATAAAGAAATAAGTATAGCCTTTGTAAACACCGGCACAGCATATCCATTCTCTCAATTTGGAAAACTTATTACGGGTATAGAGCATCCCGGTGTTGAGGCGGGATATAGTTTTAACTGGAAGACCAAAAGCAAACATAGCTGGTACCAGGAATGTAAGCTCGGTTATTTCTATCACAGGTTTGTACAGCACGCAATTCTTCTATACACGGATATTGGATACCGATACAAGGTTTCACAAAAGTTGTGTGCCCAGGTTGCATTGGGCGCAGGTTATCTGCACTCTATACCAGCAACAGCCAAACTTAGATTGGCAACAAACGGAGAATATAAAAATAATAAGGGCATTGGCAGAATGCAGGGAATGGCAACGGTAAATTTTGGTGTTGGGTACACCCTGCATCCATCAGGTAAAACTCCACTTAAGCTTTTTACAACCTGGCAGCAACTCTTACAGATGCCTTTTGTAAAAGCGTACGTGCCCCTGCTGCCCTACAACAGTTTAATGGTTGGGTTCAGCGTTCCCCTTCGGTTAAATAAAAAATAAAGTCATGAAAAATTATATACTTATTACCTGTTTATGTATTATTTCTTCGGCATGCAGAAAGGAGCAGATACAACCTACTCAATTATCTTCTCTTCCTGTGCCATGGAATGATACAAGCAGCAGGCATCCGAAAAGCACAGCCTTAACCGCCTTACTGGAGAAGTATCACAATAAAGGTTTGCCGGGTATATCGCTTTTAGTTAATGATGCAAGTGGCACATGGGTAGGCTCAATAGGGAAAGCTGATATAGAAAGAAACATTCCATTTGAAGTTGGACAGGTTTCAAAAATAGCAAGTATCACAAAGCTTTTCGTAGGAACTCTTGTATTTAAATTGATGGAAGATTCAGTAAATACAGGGCTTGGCTATAAAGCGCTTAACACTAAGATCAATAACTGGCTGCCATCTTCTGTTACTAACAAACTTCCTAACGGAAACGAAATAACATTAGGACAATGCATGAAGCACGAAACCGGGGTTCCCGATATAATCGAACAAAATGCTTTTTACCTCGCGGTGTTAAATAACCCCAACAAGATCTGGAAGCCCGAAGAACTGCTGGCATTTATCTATGGCAAGACGCCAGTTTTTCGTCCCGGTGATACGGCTGTTTATTCTAACACCAATACTATTTTGGTAATTATGGTAATTGAAGCAGTTACCGGTAAAAAGCACAGTGATTTATTGAAACAATATGTGCTAAACCCGTTGCACCTTTCCAATACTTATTACCAGCCACACGATAAATTACCCAATACTGTTGCCCAGGGATATTTTGATCTCTATAATAATAACACCATTGTAAATGTATCTAATCTTGTAACAGGGAGTGGTAACGGCTACGGTGGTATATATTCCAACATTTTTGATCTCTATACTTTTATCGATGCGTTGCTTCTGAAGAAGACTTTACTCAGTCCAACGTCTCTCAGCATTATGCAAACATTTGGAAAGCCTGATGACCTGAATAAATACGGATATGGCCTGATGGAAAAATTCATAAGCAGGGGGATTAATGCGGGTTATGGCCACTCAGGAAGAGACCTCGGATATACTGCAAACGTGTTTTATTTCCCGAACAAAGGTGTTACACATGCATTCTTAATAAATTATGGAACAGATGCCAAAAGCAATCTGCAGCAGGTATTTGATGATTTCCAGGAAGAGTTACTGAACCTGACTTTACAATAATGCGCTGTTCGAGATTGAAAGTTGAAGGTCAGGAGCAGGCTGTCAACCTTGAACCTTGAACCTTGAACCTTCAACCATTTACCCCTTTTATTTCTATAAGCAAACTCAAAATTATCTAACCAAAAATTTATCATCATGAAAAAGATTACTTATTCTACAGGTTTATTATTTATTTTTCTGTACGGGATTTTGCTATCTACCAACGGGCAGGGCTTCACTCCCCAGGTTCAAAGCCAGCTGCAAAAAGTAATAGATAGTTTTCAAAACAATCCTGCCAACCCATTTGTTGGCGGAATGTCGGTAGCTATAAAAGTTGATGGGCTTGCCTTATGGCAGGGAGCCACCGGGTATGCCGCCCGCAATGTTGATGCACAGAATAATCTTCTTCCCGGCGGAATACCTTTTACGATTCATACGCTCTCACGTATTTATAGTGTTACTAAAACATTTACGGCCTCGTTGGTTTTAGAATTGGCAAAACAGGGTGTTTTTAAGCTTGATGATTCTGTGAGTATGTATCTTCCCATAAAAGCGATTAATCCCGGCCTTAATAGCCAGGTAACACTCAGGCAACTGCTGGCACATGTAAGTGGCTATTCAGATTATGTTGATGAATTTGATCTCCAGGTAGCGGTAGCTGCGCAGCCAACACATATCTGGACTCCTTTTGAAATGCTCACTTTTGTACACCAGGTTAGCGAGCCTGGCGTAGTACTTCACTATTCAAGTACCAATTATATTATTTTGGGAGCCATTATCGAAGCTGTAACCGGTAAACATGTGGAGGATCTTTACAGGAAGCGGTTCTTTGGTCCTCTTGGTTTACATTCGATGTATCTTGCTATAAGAGAAGAAAAGGGAGCACGGGGTGTGTTAGCTTCCCCGCATGACAATATCAGCGCATTCAACCCGGTTTTTCAACAAACAGGCCAGCCTGTTTTTCCAGATACCTTTACCAACATCTCACAATTTCCTTTAACAGCAATAGCTTCTCTTGCTTTTACGGGCGGCGGTATTATATCGGATGCAAAGGACCTTGCAGATTGGAGTTCTGACCTTTTTAGCGGCCGTGCCACAGGCAAATCAATCATCAATACAATGCTTGCATCCATTTCCTCTGCTCCCGATGAAGATGGGGACAGGCTTGGCTATGGGTTAATACTTTCAACAAAAATCAGCTCAACGGATATCTTTATAGGCCATGATGGAAACGCACCGGGATACCGTTCAGTAATGTTTTATCAGCCGGATAAAAAATTAACCCTGGTAATACTAACCAATTTTCATGGCGCCGATATATATGCGATAGCCAAAGCATTGTACGCATCCATCCCGGATTTTACCTGTGGTGATAAAAAAGATGACAACATTACAATTTGTTTCCGAGGTAAAGATTTATGCCTGCCAAGGCCACTTGCATCCTGGTTCATCTTCCATGGAGCTTTACTTGGTAAATGTGCCGAATGCTCAGCTCCTGTTGTAAAATCCAATTCAAATGTTGAATTGAATACGAAATTAAAAATTTTGGAAGAAGTGCAAGGTGCTCCCAGAACCTTTCCAAATCCTTTCACCAATACGGTTTCCTTCTCATTCAAGACAAACAAGTCGGGCCCTGCAAGTCTTAGGTTGTACGACATAAACGGCAAATTGGTAGCCACGATTTTTAACGCATCGTTACAAAAAGACATGACACAAAAAGTGAATTTCGACGGGAGCAAATTACCTGCCGGCATATACATAAGCCGCCTGCAAACAGTATCCGGTTCAACAGAACAGAAGCTGGTAAAAAGTCATTAGGAAGTTATACAACACTTTATTAAAAAATAAAATTTCAAACACAAAAAATAAAAACATGAAAACAAAATTTATCATTCTTATTGCCTGCATGCAGGTAGTATGCATATTCTCAACTTCCAAAACGCTGGCGCAGCAACCTCAGCATCCAAAGCCTTCAAATTCTGCGGGAGAAATAGCAGGACAAAACGCCTCTGCCAATTATTCTTACCATGTTTTTGAAGCGCCCAATAAAAAATTGGGCTACGATATTTTTCTCAATGGTAAAATTATATTTCATCAGGTTGCTTCAATTGATCAGCCAGGTATTCCAACCGCTGTCCTTGCAAAAAAGGAACATGCAGAAAAGGCAGCATCGATGGCTATTGATAAAATAAAGAAGGGAGAACCCGCTGCTTTAACGCAGGAAGAAATAAAAACAATCATAATTCAGTGACTTTCTACAACCAAATAATTAAACCATTTTTTATGAAACATTCTAACAAAATAGTGAGTGTGCTCATTCTTATATGTGTAAGCACGATCTCAGCCTTGCAGGCACAAAATTTTAACCTGATTGATATTAACGATTCGAAAGATGGAAACCCGGTTAATAACTATGTATTCGATTTTCAGTACTACGACGGGAGTTACGCAAAATATGAATACGCGGTACTAAATGGTATATCATTTTTCGCTGCCGATGACGGCATTCACGGCGCAGAATTGTGGCGAAGTGATGCCACTGGTGCGGGCACACAGATGGTAAAAGATATTTATCCGGGCGCTGCTTCATCTGCTGTGCATGATATTACTGTTTCAGGAGGGAAAATCTTTTTTAGTGCAAATGATGGTATCGATGGCCAGGAGATTTGGGTAAGTGACGGTACCGATGCAGGAACATTCATGTTAAAAGATTTAAGTCCTTTTGGCAGTAGCAGCCCATCATATCTAATTGATGCAAACGGCACCTTGTATTTTTTCTCAAACAATATTTCCACGGCCGACCAATTATGGAAATCAGATGGTACCGCTTCCGGAACTGTATTAGTTGCCGATTTTTATTCACCCGATTTCTCGTACAGTAGTGGTGCAAACCGGCTGACTAATGTAAACGGGCGTTTATTCTTTGGGCTAAATGGTAACACAGGCGCGGAACTCTGGACAAGTGATGGGACTTCAGTTGGCACAATCGAGGTAAAAGACATAAATCCTTTTGGAGGCAGTGATCCTGCATCCCTAACTGCATTAAATGGCTTGCTTTATTTTTCGGCCGATGACGGAACAGGCAGGCGGTTGTGGGTATCCGATGGCACTTTCGCGGGAACAAACCCGGTAAACAATGCTAACAACATCTATTTAGACTATAATGGAATTATAAATTTTACAACAAAAGACAATAGCCTGTACCTTACCGGTTATAGCTCTGATGGCGACGGCTCTGAATTTTGTTCTTATAACGCTTCCAATCCTGCCAATAATATTGAAGTAATAAAAGATATAAATCCGGGCACTCCAAGCCGTAACCTGTATAATATCACTAATGTAAATGGCACTTTGTTTTTTACTGTGTACAATGGAGCAGACCAGGTTTTATGGAAATCAGATGGCACCACCTCCGGAACAATGCAGGTAAAAGATATTAATCCCGGTGGCAGGAATATTTATCTGTATAAAGCTTTTGAGAATGCCAATGGCACTTTGCTTTTTTCTTTTTATGATGATGATCATGGGTATGAAATATGGAAAAGTGATGGAACCGAAGCAGGAACTGTGGTGGTAAAAGAAATTTATCCCGGTGTTTACAGTTCATGGGCAGCGAACATTACATATGTGGGCAGCAATATCAGCCTTTTCCAGGCAACTGATGGAAAGAGTGGCATAGAATTATGGAAAACTGATGGTACTGAAGCAGGAACAACATTGGTAAAAAATATCAACAAGTCCGGTTCCGGTTCCTCTTTACTTAACTGGCTCACAGCAAGCGCTGACAAAAGCAAGTTGCTTTTTACTGCGGATGAACACAAGTACGGCGCTGAATTACGAATTTCCGATGGTTCTGAATCGGGCACTCATGTTGTAAAAGATATATTTAAGGGATCATTCGGATCCAATCCTTACGCTGTCTTTACTTTTAATAACAAAAATGCGACCTATTTTATTGCATCTGTTTTAGATACCAGTGACCACACTACATCTGATATCAGAACGATAAATAAATTGTGCAAGACCGATAGTACCGGCACGACGACAAAAATTTTTACCCTGCCGGCTTTGCAATCGGTAATAAATGGAAATGCATATGTTTATTCGATGGAAGCGACGTCAGGTTTGTTATACCTGCTTATTTTAAATAATTCAACAAATCAATATGAGCTTTGGCGCACTGATGAAACGGCAGCAGGAACGTATGCTGTTAAAACAGACATTTTACCCTATTATAATGTATATCTTAAAGGAGTTGGTAATACACTTTTCTTTACCGGTTATGATTTCAATTATGGTAATGAATTATGGAAAAGCGATGGCAGCATTGCGGGCACCAGGTTGGTAAAAGATATCTATCCGGGGCCCGGCTATTCTAATCCATCTAATTTGACTTCATACAACGGCAAGCTTTATTTTAGTGCAGATTATGGGTATGGCCCCTTCATATGGACATCGGACGGCACGGAAGCAGGCACTATTACTGTTAAGCCACTATTACTAACATACTCTTCATTTGCACAGGCTAACGGCAAATTATTTTTCTATGCTGTGAAAACAGTTGGGAAAGGATCTGAATTGTTCGCTACAGATGGTACTCCCCAGGCTAATATCCGACTGGTAAAAGATATAAATAAGGGACCGGCTTCTTCGAATATTTATAATCTTATAAGCGGTGATACCACAGTGTACTTTATCGCAGATGATGGTAAGCATGGCTTTGAACTTTGGAAATCAAATGGCACAAATGAAGGGACTCAGCTTGTGAAAGATATTACACCCGGCATAAATTCCACTTATACTTTAAATGCAATGGTAAATGTTCATGATAAATTGTTTTTTACAATGAATGATACGTTATGGCAAAGCGACGGAACAAAAAAGGGAACCCATTCTGTAAGCGATGCAAACCTTTCAGGCATTTCAGGCCTGAGTAATTTAACGGCTTTTGGAAACAAACTGGCCTTTGTTGCTTTTGCACCCGCTACAGGCCGGGAGCTCTATACAGGTAATACCGCAGGGGATGCCGCGTTTGCAACATCCAGGGAAACAGATATTTTCGCAGTAAAGTCAAATACACCTGCGTTCAATATTGCTCTTTATCCAAACCCTTCACATGCAAAAGTTACCCTGGAGATTACGGGTAATCCCGTAGATGTATCAGTTACGATTGCAGATTTGAGCGGCAGGATTGTATGGCAAAAAAAATATAATAATCAATCCAGGATGGAACTGCCCACAGAAAAATTAACAGCAGGAATGTACCTGGTAACCGTAAAGAGCGCTAACGAAAACAAAACAATAAAACTCGTTAAAGAATATTGATTTCCATAATCGTCGGGATTTGTTGTAAAGGCGGGTTTATGATTTCCGGCAGTTATAACAATGATGATGACAGCGGGGAAATGGTATCATTAAGAACAGATACCTCGCTAAAAAAATAATTCATTGTAAAAGATCATGGGCGTAATAAATGTATGTCCATGATTTTTTATTTTTATGAAGACGAAGTAGCGGGATAATAAAATATGTATTGCAGTTGCCGGAAGAAATACCAATCTTTCCATAAAATAAAATATTTTGTGCATTCAATAGTTTCAATTATTTCATTTGCTCATAAAATAACCCGTCCTTGAAAAAAATTATTCTTCGTCTATTGCTTGCCGTTATATTCATCGCATTGATATGGGTAATTCATTATGCCTGGGTATCCTTTCCAATCATAAGTGGCTTTGATGCCAAGGAAATGTGTTCATGTGCTTTTGTTTCCAACCGGGATAAAAAAGATATGGACACCGGTGAGTTTGCGGATCTGCCGTTAAGCCTTGCAAGGAATGAAGTGAACTTCGGCGATTCTTCTGTCACAAGCACGATATGGGGAATGGCAAAGAAAAAAGCAATTTACCGTAAAGGAACCGGTTGCACACTCATCAACGATATAAATGAGAATAAGCTGCGGTCACAAACATTTTTAATACCTGCGCCACCTTTCTTAAACACCGATACAATACCCTGGCCATACGGTGATAAAACACCAGGAACCATTCCTTCAACAATTGATAAAACTAAACTGGAATCCGCGGTAAATAATATTTTCACAGAACCTTACCCCGGTAAAAAACAAAGAACAAGGGCGGTTGTAATAGTGTACGACGGGCAACTGGTTGAAGAAAAGTATGCCCCGGGTTTTAATAAGGATACAAAGATGTATGGCTGGTCAATGGCGAAAAGCATTACCGCTACATTGATCGGGACATTGGTTAAGGAGGGTAAGCTCCAGGTTATGCAACCGGCTCCTGTTCCGGAATGGAGCGATCCTAAAGATTCAAGACATGCCATTACGCTTGAAAATTTATTACAACAAACAAGCGGGCTTGATTTTGTTGAAGATTACGGCAAGGCCAGCGATGTAACCAATATGCTTTATAAAACCGGCGATATGGCTGCATTTACAGCAGCTCATTCTTTATTGCACAGCCCCGGAACTGTGTTTAGTTATTCAAGTGGAAATAGCAATATTCTTTCACGCATCATAAGACAAACAGTAGGAGAAAAAGATTATTCAGCCTATCCCGCAACGGCATTATTTTATAAAATCGGCATGTATCATACCTTACCGGAGCCTGATGCATCCGGAACTTATGTAGGTTCATCTTATATCAATGCAACGGCAAGAGATTATGCACGCTTTGGTTTGTTGTATTATAACGATGGTGTATGGAACGGCGAAAGAATTTTGCCGGAGAGGTGGGTAAAGCAAACCGTTACATCACCCGAAGCCAATAAATTAAAAGAATATGGATACCAGTTCTGGCTAAATGGCTTCAATAAAAATGATCCTTCCAAAAGAACTTATTCCGGCGCCCCTGCCGACATGTTTTACTGCGATGGTTATGCGGGCCAGGCAATCTATATTATTCCCTCAAAGAAATTAGTAATTGTGCGTTTGGGATTAACGCTTGACAGATCCTTTAATGAGAATGCATTTTTAAAAAGTATTATTGAAACTATCGATGGTAACAGTAAATAAAAATAAGATACTTTCTTCCGGCAGAAAACTACGCAGTTTAGAACTTTAGAAAGACTCACCGCACATTAAAGGACAGATTTATTATACAGACAATTATTTTTTCTTTTTCTGAAATAAATAATATTAAGTTTTTCCGTTAAACAGCTTGATATAAAATAAATAACCGGGGCCCGGAACCTGTAAGTACATAATTTTAAGAATCATGAAAAGAATATATACCCTGTTTGTTCTTTTGCCGGCAACAGAAATCATACTCGTAATCATTTGCGGACCTCATTCATGTGAATGGGGAAACGGTATATATTTTTATTTTGGTATAGCCGGTTTATTGGTTTCTTTTATATTACCGCTTATTCAAAAAACATGGCTTTTAAAAAAACGGGTTGGATACAGTATCCTGTTTGCTCTTTTATGGGTTATAATATGGTGTGCTGGTTTTATGCTGGGTGAGTTCAGAATAATGTGCCGCTTGATTTGATACTATTCTTCCTGAACCCGGCGGCTTACCTATTTACCCGGTAATTTTAACGGAGCCTGTATTGCCCCTATCCTGATTTCTCCAGAGTGAATGCAACTGGTACCGTGGTAAGAAAAGCCATTCCTCTTTTTTAGTGTCCCCATTCACTTTTTATTTAAAAATGGTTTCAATCTTTTAATTTTTGCGAGGATTATTTAGCCACCAGATTTTCGCGGGCTTACAACTCCAAAAAAATCCATTCTTTAACCCCTTCTGCCGATAGCGTTATTATAACGACATAAAATGAATAAAAATATTTCGCCGGAAAAAAAACGAAGCACACCGTTGGGAAGGTGGTGGTTTTAAAGCTTCCGGTGCCGGCTAATTTCGTTAAACAAAACATCTCTCATTTATTAACTTAAAAAATTAAAATTTCATGCAAAAAATCGTTCGACAAAACAAGAGTTTGTTCTTTCTAACTGGCGGGTTATTTTTAATCGCATTTTTGGTAACAGCACCCGGTTGTAAGAAAAATCCTAAAGTACTTAAGGATTTTAACCAGGTAAACCTGCTGGCCAATAATGACAAATATGGAGCAGTTCGTGTTGATCCGCAACTTCAGAATGCCTGGGGAATAGCATTTGGCGCGGGAAACTCCATATGGGTTTCTGCTCAGGTTACCGGCTTAAGCGAGGTTTTGGACAAAGACGGGAACTCGGTGCTTCCCTCAGTAACTATTCCCGGACCAGGGGATAGAGCAACAGGCGGCCTTCCGTCAGGGCAGGTCAATAACCCGACAAGCAGTTTTAAGCTTCGCAATGGCAAACCGGCAAAGTTTATTTTTGTGGGCCTGGATGGAGTTATTTCGGGCTGGAACGGAGGTGCTGCTGCTGTAACGGCTGTTGATGATTCTCCAAGTGGGGCAGAGTATACAGGAGTTGAAATCGCAAAGGATGGTGGAGCCAACTTTTTATATGTTGCCAATTTCAGCGAAAGTACAATTGATGTATATGATTCCACTTTTACAGAAGTAGAAAGGTCTTTTAAGGATCCTTATCTTCCGGTAGGCTATTCACCATTCAATATCAGGTTAGTTGGCGGTTGGCTGTATGTAGAATATGCCAAACTGGGTCCGGACGGACATCATCCTGACAGAGGAGCCGGTAAAGGTTTTGTTGATATATTCAAAACCGATGGCTCATTCGTGAAACGTTTCATTTCCGGCGGAGCATTGAATGTACCCTGGGGCATTACAAAGGCGCCTGCCTCATTTTTTGATGCAAATATGGATATGGGAATTGTATCCAATGCAATCCTTGTAGGCAATTTTGGTGACGGGCGTATTAATGTTTACGACGAATCCGGCCGGTTCATCGGGCCAATTCGTGTAAAAAACAAACCTTTCCAGGTTGATCAGTTATGGACCATTACATTTGCCCCGGCAACATCAACAGGTCTTAATCCTGACTTCCTCTATTTCACCGGTGGTCCTGCTGACGAAGCAGATGGACTATTCGGATATATCACAAAATAGCAGTTTCTCGTTTTCAGTTTTAAATAAAAAGGGCCGGATTCTTCCGGCCTTTTGTATTTGTATAAGTACTCCGGGAGTTGAAGGTTGAAGAGTTGAAGGTTCAAGGTTTAGTAAGTTAATTCCCTCTCTGAAGGATAGAGCATGCCCTCAGCTTGCCGAAGGGAGTTGGGGTAAGCCTCTAAGGTCGGGATTGAAAGTTCAAAGTTTCGGCCTTCAAATTGAACTATTAACTATGAACTTTGAACTATAGAGCTTGTATTTAAAAATGAACCAGGGGCAACCTTTTATTTTTAAATAACGATAGCTATTCTACTTCTGTGCAATAAATTTTTACTTTACTTCTGCTCCCCCTTGAAGAGGCATGTAAAGCTTTTGAACTAGCACCTGCATTACTCATTTTTCTTAACTTAAATCAATTTTTTATGCAAAAGTCTATTCGACAAAAGAATTACTGGCTCATAGTAGCCGGTTGGTTATTTTTGACGGCAATGGTGGTAACAGTGCCAGGGTGTAGAAAGAATCCCAGGGCACTTAGAGATTTTAACCAGGTAAACATCTTAGCCAATAATGATGAATATTCGGCTATACGCGTTGACCCGGCTTTTCTAAATGGATGGGGACTCTCATTCAGCCCCGGAGGCACAGCATGGGTTTCTGCAGCCAACACCGGTTTAAGTGAAGTTTTGAATGCAACAACAGGGGCGCAGGGGCTTCCTTCAGTTAGCATACCCACATCCGGGGACGCAACTATGGGAGGTCATCCATCAGGACAATTATTTAATGGTACAGGTGGTTTTAAGCTTTCTAATGGAAATCCAGCACGGTTTATTTTTGCGGGTCTTGATGGTGTTATTACTGGCTGGAATGGAGGACCTTCAGCGGTAGTGGCCGTAGATGACTCTAAAAGTGGCGCCGTATATACAGGAATTACACTTGCAAAAAACGGATGGGATAACTTTCTGTATGTTGCTAATTTTAGCGCGCGCAAAATTGATGTATATGATTCACTTTGGGCAGAAGTAGAGATGCCTTTTAAAGATCCTTTTCTTCCTTCAGGGTATTCCCCGTTCAATCTACGGGCTATTGGTGATTGGATATATGTAGCGTATGCTAAAGTAGGCGCGAACGGAGACGAAGACAAGGGAGTAGGGAACGGGTTTGTTGATATATTCAAAACTGATGGCTCATTCGTGAGGCGCTTTGCTTCAAAGGGAACATTGAATGCACCGTGGGGCCTTGAGAAGGCGCCTGCTGGGTTTTTTTCCAACGATATGGATATGCCAAATGTGCCCGATGCAATTCTCGTTGGAAACTTTGGTGACGGGCGTATTAATGTATATCAACCAAATGGCTCTTTTATCGGGCAACTTCGCTCAAAAGGAAAAGTTTTGGAAATTGATGGCTTGTGGGCGATTTCATTTGCACCCGTAACCGCAACAACTGTTGACCCGGGCTGGCTCTTCTTTGCAGCAGGTCCTGATGAGGAAGCAGATGGGCTCTTCGGATATATAACAAAATGACTTTTTTTCTATGGTTTAAATATAAAGGGCCGGATTCTTCCGGCCTTTTTCTATATACACGAGGTTGGTAGTTCAAAGATTCAAAGTTTCCTATAGTAAAGTAGTTCCCTCTCCTTTAGGATCCACCGGAGAGGGGGTTGGGGTGAGGTTTTCAAAGTTCAAAGTTCCCTATGGTAAAGTAGTTCATCTCCTTTCGGAGAGGGGGTTGGGGTGAGGTTTTCAAGATTCAACGTGTTGTATGGTAGGTTAGTTTCCTCTCTTGACGGAAGGGGGTTGGGGTGAGGTTTTCAACTTTCGCCGTACTTTTACTTTAATGAAAATAATTTTCTTACTATTTTCACTATTGCTGTTTAATATAGCCATGTGCCAGGTTACTCCTGCACCAGATTCGTTAAGAGTTGCCGATTCAACTTCTTCGCATCTCAGTGATACCGGTAGCATAATCAGAACGGGGCATGGCTGGCCAAAGAATACCAGGCTATAGGCCCTTTGCCATTGAAGGAAGTTTAATGTGGGAATATTTCGGAGAAAATACACAGCTCTCAAAAAATGATATTATCAATACGCCCATCAGCGGAATGTTTTTGGGAGAAGTCTTATATCGAATTAGTTCCAATGTCCTGGACGACAGGGCAAGAGGTGTCAACAGGTTTTGGCGTGAGCTCATAGCAGGTATTCTCGATCCGCCAAGAGCATTGAACAGGCTTACCCAGGGAAAAATGTTCAGGGTAACCAACAAAGAAGTATATCAAAAAGAACCGCTGAACATTACACTAAGCGGGTACTTCATAAGGTTAACGGGAATAATAAATTTGGCACAGGTGTTACCAATTATAATATCAATCTCCAACTGGACTATGGCGATCCTTTTGAAATAAGGCGCCGCAAGCCTTTTGCTGTATTCAGGCTTCGGACAGAAACAAGCCTTGGCGCAAACAGGAAACTCCCTGATAATGTTACGGGCTATGGGATCCTGCTTGGCAAAAATATAATTAGGGGTAACGATGGATATATTAGTTGGTGGCTTCCAGTATTATGATTACTGGAACAACAAAGTATTTGAACTGGGTACAATTGGATTTGGTGCAGGAGCTATTTCAAAAATTCCGCTTTGGAAACATTCTGAAATATATTCTTCGCTTCACTTTGCTGCAGTGCCCCTGGCCGGCAACAATACCAGCTACGGGCCTGACACCTCTCTTTTCAGGGATTATAATTTTGGCGGCGGACTGGAAATAAAGATTGAAGAGACATTTCATATTAATAAATTCGCCAGCCTTGGGTTTAACGGCTATTATTACCGGATACACAATTATGAGAAAAAGCCGGGCAACAGTACCATCGGTATTGTTAAGCCAGGAGTAATTTTTAATTTTTCCAAAAGTATCAGTATCGGTATTGAACATCATATTTATTATGTTACCCGCTACCTCGACCGGATTCCCACACTACATCTTAGAACAACAGAACAAAAGTTTTTTTTGCAGGTTTTTTTAGAAGACCCGGGACGGAAGGGACGGTATCATTAATTTTTTGAGATGGCAGAAGTATAAACCACCGCGCTGAAAAAAAATCCAAATGCTGATTTTGATTTCGGGGATAAAATAATTGCCTTAATACGAGTATCAATAACCTGGCTGTATATGAATGAAAGTTTTGCTATTCCATACTATTACAGAACTTAACGGAGAAATATTTCACTAATATATAAAGAGTTTTTATCTTAGAGTTCATCAAAAATATTTTTATGAAAAAAACTTTTATCGCTGCATTTGCGGGCCTGATCTGCATCTGCACTTCTTGTAACAACCCGGCACCCGATACTACAACTACCACCACTACTGCCGGAGCTGACAACAGCAAAGCTCAGGAAGAAAAGAATATTGCCGCCGATGATGTCGTCATGAAAGCCTTTCAGACAGGCGATGTAAGGGGCATTGACAGCGTGATAGCAGATGATTTTGTTAATCATACCGATATGGGCGATAAGACGGGAAAGGATAGCCTTAAAGCAATGATAAAATTTGTACATACCAATTTCGCTGATATGAAAACAGACAAAGTACATGATGCGGCTGATGGTGATTATGTATATAGCTGGATAACTTCCAGTGGCACGAGCGATGGTTCTATGGGTATGGCCAAAGGTCCCTATAAAATGAGTTCTGTTGAGTTAACAAAGTTTAAAGATGGCAAAGCTGTAGAGCACTGGAGTTTTATGGATAGCCGGGATATGGCGAAAATGATGGCGCCTTCTCCGCCAAACACCAGGGGTAAAACGGATACCAGTAAAATGAAGCACAAATAGCACCAATTATTTTATCAAAGCCGGGCTTGGGTGCCCGGTTTTTTTTGGCTTGCAGGTATGATTTTAGTCAATGTAAAGTCAATACCTTTCCTGCATTAACTATAAAAAATTTTAAATAATGACCAACGAAAAGCTGCAACAGTTAATCAACAAAATGTTTGAAAATATGTCTGCTCAAATACCCGCATTTAAAACCAGTGAAGCAGACTGGAATATTTCTGGAGGAAATGTGGCTGTGTGCATTATAGATGATGCAGGAAATATATACGGAAAGATATGGGGCAATGATAAATTAAGAGGACGCAAAATCTATGATGTGGCTTATCGCAAAGCCTCACAGGTTTGGATAACAGGATATAAAACCGGTGAATATGAAAGGCTGGTATTTACAGATAAACTTGATTATACAGACTTTGGAATAGAATTGCCCGACCTGATGGGGTGGGAAGGCGGACAGCCCATACAGCTGGATGCAGAAACCCGCATATCATGCGGATTCAGTGGCTTTAAGGGTGTTAATGACCTGGCTATTGTAAAAAGGGCTGCAGATGAAACGATGGGTTAGTTTTCAATCAATTTATTTTCTTACACAGGTGTAGGAAATTTCCCCCGTGTGGGTTTGAGAAATTGTTTACCTCCCTCCAATCCTTCGATTCCCTATATTTTTCCTCTATCTCTTACCGGTGGAGAGATGGCATTTTTTTAAACAAAGCAGCCAGTCTTTATCTTCTCACGATTTATAACGAACCTTCCACTTACCTGCTACTTACTACCACTTATATAAACAAAAACAAAATTCCGTTTTACTTATTATTTTTGTAATTCAACTTCAAGGTTTTCCCAATCAACTTCAACTTTAAGAAATAAATGAATTGGCATTCCGTCAATTCGCGTCATTTATTTTTTAACCTGCAAACAATTACAATGAAAAAGTTACCCGCTTTATTTTTTTATGCACTCGTGTGCATCGTCAGTGGTATGTCCTGCATACACAACGATCACGATACAGATATAAGCATTAGTGAGGATGATCATTATTATTCCATGGATGCACATTTCAGTAAACACAAGATGAGAAATGTGGAAGAATACATGGATAGCAGGATTGGAAGAAGAAGCAACACTTCATTTACGAATTCGCAAATGGACGCCATGCTCACTCTTGATGATCACACAACATTTTATATAAAAAAATATCCCGGCAGGCTTGAAATAAAATTGGACAAAAATGAAAATTCAGATGAGTCTTACCATGGAATAAAATCTATGTGTGACGGAATAAAAAAATTATTAGCTAAATAAAATATCATGAAAACAACAGCAATCTTTCATTAAGCCCTGTTCTTGTTTATATTGTTTTCCTGTAGCTCAAACGCAATCGCACAAACACAAGAGGAAAATTTAACGGCTACCATTCTGAATCTTGACAGCGCTTTCTGGAAAACTTATAATAGCTGTGATACCGCGGGCAACAAAGCTTTCTTTACAGACGATGTAGAGTTTTATCATGATAAAGGTGGCATTACTCTTGGTGCGCCTGCATTAATATAATCGCTTGACAAAAATCTTTGCAGCAATACCAGCAGTTACAGGTTAAGAAGGGAAGCCGTTGCAGGAACGTTAAAAGTGTACCCTATGCAGAAAGACAACAAAATATACGGCGCCATTATTTCCGGTGAGCATGTATTTTATGTAACAGCCAACGGAAAGCCTGAATACCTTGACGGCCACGCAAACTTTAACCAATTATGGTTGCTGGAAAACGGTGAATGGAAGATGAAGCAGATACTAAGCTACAATCATCATCCGGCAGATTACATCAATACAAGAAAGGAAATAAAGCTTCCGGATGAGCAACTTGACCGGCTGGGCGGTACTTATAAAAGTGAAAAGTTCGGCACCATGAATCTTGCACGGGAAGGCAATGTCCTTATATTAAAGACAGATA
>JBDTZL010000111.1:0-9106 GCA_040005125.1 Ginsengibacter sp. | reverse complement strand
GCGATATACAAATTTTCTTCATCATCCACACATACATCATGCGGATACTGAAAGCATTTAACTGTTTGATACATATCATCCAGTTTGTTGTCAACATAAGTTGGCGGCGACCCGGCAAGATTTGAAATTACTTTAAAATTTTTATCGAGTATGGTTACAAAACCTGATTGCTGGCCTTGCCGGGTATTAGTTTGTAAAACTGCAGAATACAAATAATCACCTTTGATAACCGGCCTGCATACCCAGGCGCCCGGCATTGGTATTGTGTTAATATATTCGCCGCTCAGAGTAAAACGTTTGAAGGCATTTTGCTGACGGGATGTTACAATTAAACTGGCTTTATCTTTTTCTCTGAAATCCAAACAAATACCGTGAGCATTTAATAAGTGCTTCTCTTCACTGCCCCTTCCTCCAAAATAATCCAGGTAACGTCCTGTAGAATCATAGTGAATAATAAAATCTTTCCCATACCCGTCCGCAACATAGATATCACCATTTGTAGCTATTGCGGTTTCTGTAGGGATATACTCATCTGCTTTGGTATATTGCCCGGTTTCTTTCGGATAATCCAGCACCATTAAGACCCTTCCGTCAATGGTGGTCTTAATTACCTGGTGCCGTTTATTATCGCATATGAATAAAACTTCCGTACCGTTTTCATTGAACAATGTTAAACCATGTGCACCGGGATATTCAGTGCCCCACGTGGTTAATAATTTTCCTTTTTTATCATAGATGAGTACATTGTTTTTAGTTTCATTGGTGAGCAGGAGTATGCGCCCCTTGCTGTCCTGGATCATTTCGTGACAATCATTAACGGGATACCTTGCCACATCTGCCTGGCTCCAATGTGTATCAAGCCTGTAACGTTTATTGTTTTGGCCAAGGATCGTATCATCCTGGAAAGGAATGGAGGGTTTAACCAACATTGCTGCTGTGCCCAGCGCTGTATTTCTGATAAAGTTTCTACGTTTCATGATTATGATATGTTATTAGTTATCAATATTGCAATTGTCCGACTAATGATAGATTTTAACCTGCTTTGGCCTCACACCCCCAACCCCTCTCCCAAGGGAGAGAAGAGCTTGGAACCCTTAACCACTAACGGTTTGGTGAAATACAAACAATTTTGATCGGACAATAATGATTATTCATAATCCGTTCATGCAATAAGATTTTTCATAACTGTGCCTGAAACATCTGTTAACCGATACCGCCTGCCAAGATGTTTGAACACAAGCTTTTCATGATCAATCCCCATCAGGTTCAAGACGGTTGCATGAAAGTCATGTACATGCACAGGGTCATGAATAATGTTATATCCAAACTCGTCTGTTTCGCCATATACACCGGGCTTTACTCCACCGCCCGCCATCCATATTGTAAAGCAACGGGGATGATGATCGCGGCCGTAATTATCCTTAGCAAGTTTTCCCTGGCAATAATTGGTTCTTCCAAATTCACCTCCCCATATTACCAGCGTTTCATCCAATAAGCCTCTTTGCTTCAGATCAGTTACCAGGGCAGCAGAAGCCTGGTCTGTATCCATGCATTGTCCGCGAATTTCACCCGGTAAATTATTGTGGCCATCCCATCCCTGGTGATATAATTGTACAAAGCGAACACCGTTCTCGGATAACTTTCGTGCCAGCAAACAATTGGCTGCATATGTACCTGGCACCAGGCAATCAGGGCCATACAGTTTTATGATATCTTCAGGTTCTTTACTTAGATCTGTCACTTCCGGAACAGCGGTTTGCATGCGATACGCCAGCTCGTATTGCTGTACCTTTGCATGAATCTCGGGGTCACCAACTTCTTTAAACGATTCATCATTCAATTCAGCCAGCACATCAAGCATTTTTCTGCGATCAGCTTTATCAATGCCCTCATGATTATTAAGATAAAGCACAGGATTTTCGCCGCTGCTAAATTGAACGCCCTGGTGAACAGAGTCCAAAAATCCATTGCTCCACAATTTGGAATATACTCCCTGCCCGTTGCCCTTTCCTTTTGACAACAAAACACAAAAGGCAGGCAGGTTTTTATTTTCACTGCCCAGGCCATAACTCAGCCATGATCCCATGCTCGGGCGGTTTCCCACCTGCGCGCCCGTTTGAAAAAATGTAAGCGCAGGATCGTGATTGATGGCTTCTGTGTACATCGTTTTGATCATACATAAATCATCAGCTACTTTGGATGTGTGAGGCAAGAGTTCACTCATCCACGCCCTTGATTTTCCGTACTGATCAAATTTGAAAGCCGTGCCTGCTAATGGAAATTTTTTCTGGTCGGCCGTCATACCCGTGAGGCGTTGCCCCATTCGAATAGATGCTGGCAGATCCTCCCCAAACATTTCCTGCAATTTTGGTTTGTAATCAAACAAGTCAAGTTGTGATGGCGCGCCATTCTGAAATAAATAAATAATCCGTTTTGCCTTTGGGGCAAATTGCGGAAGCCCTGTGATCATCATTTCTTCCTCACTTTTATTTCCAAACAGGTCAGGTATCAGCAATGATCCCAATGCCACACTTCCAATGCCCAAGCTAAGTTTTGAAAGAAATTTACGGCGATTGAGCCCGAGGCTGTGTTCCAAAAATTCTTTTTTCATTATCAGGATTTTGTAATGGCTTCTTCCATATTATAAATTGTATTGATCACTTTCATTAATGCTGCAGTTTTATTTATATCCAATGTATTATTCATCATATATTCTCCTGCTTTGATTGTGGCAGCAGCGTCGAGTTTTTTAAGCCGGAATTGTTGCAGCTGGTCGTCAAAATAATTTTTGAGAAGATCCATTTCTTTTTTGTCGGGTAAACGGCAAATAATCCGGCGAAAAGCCTTCGTGATCTTTTCATCATCCGAACTTTTCTCTTCCAAAAGCTTTTGTGAAAGTACACGTGATGCTTCCAGGACTGTAGGGTCATTCATCATCATTAAAGCCTGCAAAGGGGTGTTTGTCATCAATCTCCTTACTTCACACTGATCCCTGTTGCTTGCATCAAAAAGAGCCATGCCCGGCGGAGGCACTGTGAGTTTAATGAACGTATACATTCCTCTCCGGTAAAGGCTTTTTCCACTATCCTGTTTATAGGTTGCGAGTTCACCCCTCCCTGAAGTAGCGCTTTCCCACAGGCCTTTTGGCTGGTAAGGCTTTACACTCGGGCCACCGATCGTTTTCACCAATAACCCACTGCTGGACAAAATAATATCCTTAACAAATTCCGCGGGTACACGTAACCTTGGAGCATGAGACAGGTAAGTATTTTCAGGATCTTTTTTCAAATTGTCTTCTGTAATATTTGCAGATTCCCGGTAAGTAGCTGACGTAACAATTTGCTTTAACAGGCGTTTTATATCCCATCCATGTTGCATAAAATCCACGGCCAGCCAATCCAGCAATTGGGGATGTGACGGCAATTCTCCCTGGGCACCAAAATCGCCCGAGGTTTTTACAAATCCCCTTCCAAAAATTTCCTGCCACATCTGATTTACAAATACACGGGCCGTAAGAGGATTATTTTCGTTAACTGTCCATTGAGCCAGGCCAAGCCTGTTGCGTGGTAAGTTGACGGTATCATATGGGAAAACAGATTGTAAAGCGGCGGGGTGAACTTCAATTGTAGGCTGATCATACACTCCACGCCTTAAAATATAGGTTTTACGGAGTGTATCCTTTTCTCCCATTACAGATACTGTCAATTTTCCCGTATCTTTTTTGTTGATGAATGAAAGTACGTTTTGAATATCTTCGTTACTAATGGTAAGTATTGGCATTTTTGCAGGCTTGGATACACCCACATCCCCTTCATAACCCACTTCTTTTGTATTATTAAAAAAGGCAAATAACTGGTAATAATCTTTTTGAGAAATCGGGTCATACTTGTGATCGTGGCATTGCGCGCACTCCGCAGTTAATCCCATAATCCCTTTGCTGTATGTTTTTGTTTTGTCTAAATTATACTCTATACGATACTCTTCCGGAACCACTCCACCTTCTTCTGTGTATTTATGATTGCGAAAAAAAGCGGTTGCCAGTATTTGTTCCTTTGTTGCATTGGGTAACATATCTCCGGCAATTTGCCAGGTAACAAATTGGTTGTACGGCATGTTGTTATTAAAGGCGTGTATGACCCAATCGCGCCATGGCCACTGTGTCCTTACATTGTCATCCTGGTATCCATAGCTATCAGAATAACGGGCAACATCCAGCCAATGCACGGCCATCTTTTCTCCATATTGAGGGGAATTTAATAACTCATCTACAACATCTTCATAAGCCTTCGGGCTCTTATTTGCCATAAATTTATTCATCAGTTCTTCCGATGGAGGTAAGCCGGTCAAATCAAGTGAAACTCTTTTCAGGAGCCTTTCTTTATCGGCCTCAGGATTATGTACAAGACCCGCCTCTTCCTGCTTGCTCAGGATAAAATAATCGATCTCATTTTTGGGCCATGCCTTGTCATCAATTCCGGGCAATGCTGTTTTTGTAGGTTTGGTAAATGCCCAATGACGCTCATAGCGCGCGCCCTGTTTTATCCATTTTTCAAATAAGCTGATTTGCCAGGGAGTTAAGATGCCAAGGTGCGACTCCGGTGTGGGCATTTGGTATGATGAATCAGTTGAAGATATCCTCCTGAATAGTTCTGATTCCCCCGGTTTCCCCGGAACAATGGCAAAAGCTCCTTTTATATCTCTCAAAGGCGCGTAAGCAAACTCGGCATGATCAAGGCGTAGCCCGGCTTGCTGCTTACTAATATCGGGGCCATGGCATTTAAAACATTTGTCAGACAATATGGGACGGATATGAAAATTATAGCTTACTACAGCAGGTAATGGGGATTCTTTGCTTTTATCATCACCCATACAGGCAACCAGGCTACAGATGGTTACAAGGAGTAACGAGATAATATAAAAGAGTTTTGATTTCAATTGATACAGTGTGCCCGATCCTTTAAAAAAATAATTACCGTTGTAAATGAAAGCAATCGTGACAATATTATTTCTTTTTTTGCAATGCCGCTCATAAAGTTCGCAATTCTATCTTAGAGTAGAGTTCCTAATTTTAAAAAATTGCCTGGAACCAAAAGATTTTTATTTTCGGAATGGAGCGGTTTAATTGTGTTAATGATCGCCCGAAAGTTGTCATTCACCGATCAACAATACAAAAATGAATGGCCAAACAATATTTTGTTTTTTATAAATGAATGTAGTTAAATTTAGGCACAAACAATATATTATGCAACGCAGAAAATTTATGGCGCAATCCTTACTTGCGGGCGGCGGCTTATTCGTATCAGCAAACGTAACTGCCCGGAATGAAAAAAAAAGGACAACAGATGATGCAAAACCATTCCATCTTAATTATGGCATACATGATGGAATGTTTAAAGATATTGCCGGTCCTGATTTTGTGGAACAAATAAAATTTGCACATAGTATGGGTTTTCGCGCCATAGAAGATAATGGTATGATGGCACGGCCGGTTGAACAGCAAAAATTGATTGGAGACACGCTGGCCAAACTAAGTATGTCAATGGGTGTATTTGTTATAACCTCTGATAACTGGCATTGGAAAACATCACTGACAACGGGTAAACAGGAATGGATCGATTTGATGATAAAGGATTGCAAAGAAGCGGTAGAAGTGGCCAAACGCTGCAATGCCACATGGATGACGGTGGTACCGGGCAATTATGAAAAAAGTTTATCGCCGGAGTTTCAAATGGCCAACGTGATTAATGCACTGCGAAAAGGGGCGGCTATTTTGGAGCCACATAGTTTAGTGATGGTGCTGGAAGCATTGAGCGACAATCCTGATTTATTTCTTCGCCATACCGATCAAACGTTTATGGTATGTGAAGCCGTAAATAGCCCTGCCTGTAAATTTTTATATGATATGTACCACATGCAGCGAAATGAAGGAAACATCATAAACAATATTGACAAAGTTTGGGATGAGACAGGCTATTTTCAGATAGGCGATAATCCCGGAAGGAATGAACCGGGCACTGGCGAAATGAATTATAAGAACATCTTCAAACATATACACAGTAAAGGATACAAAGGCATATTAGGTATGGAGCATGGCAGTGTGAAACCCGGTAAAGAAGGCGAGCTGGCCCTGATTAAAGCGTATCGTGACGCCGATGATTTTTTGTAGAGACGCCATGCATGGCGTCTTACCGTGACGCCAATGATTTTTTTGAATTCGTGTAGAGACGCCATGCATGGCGTCTCTACCGGGTTGCAAAATTGGGATTGCGATATGAATTTGGAATTGTAAAGACGCCATGCATGGCGAAGACGCCATGCATGGCGTCTCTACGAAATAAAAAACATTTTACATGTATAAGAAAATCTATAAACTGGCGATAATATTGATGTTCGTGGTTTTACCGCTATCGTATTTATCGGCCCAGCAAATTTCAAATGCTAAAAAAATATTAGCCCGGGAATATAATTTGGTGCCCCAACATTCAAAAGATACCCAGTATTATAGAATGGAATCAAAACTGGAAAAGCATGCATTAGATGGAACTCCACTGGGATTGGATGTTTATCGTTTATACCTTCGTTGTGTTCCTTCCGGTGATTCCGCGAAGGGAGATGAATATACCTGCCTGAAATTTACAGTTCAAATAAATAATTCTGCTGAGGTGTCCATACCCTCTCTTACCAACTGGAAATATTTTTTTTCATTAACAGCAGATACTGCAAACAAAAAAGAAAAATTATTTGGAATTGATCATAGCAAATTTGAGAAGCTAACTGATGAAAAGGGAAAATTGTTACCCCTTGAAAATACCTTCCATGTTTATAATGCGTTTATTGACTTTCATACAATGAGTGTGTTTGCGGAAAAAACACCAACAGGTAATGGGGTTCAGAATTTGAAATATATAGAAGATAAGATTATACATTCAGCTTCATTTTCACAACCACACGAAGGCCTGGGAACACAGGTTGGTGACAGTTCTTATTTTAAAAATGGAGAAATTACACTCACATTTAAAGGGCTGGGCCTCGTCAACAAAAGAACCTGTGCAATAATGGAGTATGATTCAGGAGAAAGTTCTTTTTATGTAGTGGCAACCCCAATGCCAAAGATGGAAGTAAAAACCAAAGGAAGCTCTCATTATTTTGGCGATATTTATAAGGACCTAACCACAGGGTGGATTCAAAAAGCGGATTTGCATGAGTTGGTAATAAGTGAAACCAAAGTACCCGGGATGAATAAAATAAACTCCGTTATTGAGAGAAGTATTATTATAAAAAATGGGAAGCTGTAGAGAACCATGTATCAGGTATCAAGTATCAGGAATCAAGCCAGTGAAGAGCATTGCCCATACATTGGCGAATATTTATATAACCTTTCAGGGCTTCTTAGTTCGGCATGTTATTAAAATAATCTGCCAGCTTGTTTATGATATTCGCATCTACCGCAATTTGTTCCTGCGCTTCTTTCCAGTTTCGTTGTTCAATAGCTTCGCGAATGCCAGGCATTGTTTTTACACTATAGCCGGTATAAAACCCGGGCGCATACAAAGTATGTTTATACCATCCCCTGCGCGGCAACCCTGTTTCACTAAGTAACTGTTGCTCGGCCCGGTAGAGTGATTGATTAAAAGCAACGCTTGCATTATTAGTTTTTATTTTGTTTTCAAAAACAACCTGTAAACTGTCTGTACTCCCTTTCAATCGTTCCAATGCATTTTGCAATGGCGAAAAATCCAGATAAGGTACCCCGGATTTTACAACAGGGCTTATGAATTTTTTAGTGGGATCTTCAC
Organism: Ginsengibacter sp.; assembly: GCA_040005125.1. Classification (GTDB taxonomy): domain Bacteria; phylum Bacteroidota; class Bacteroidia; order Chitinophagales; family Chitinophagaceae; genus Ginsengibacter. The sequence goes on along the minus strand of JBDTZL010000111.1, from coordinate 1,310 downwards.
CCACTGTATAATAACCGGAATTTACTATCTTATTTTCTATCCCGGTGGAATCTCTTTCATTGTTCAACAGATTTATTAATTCATTTGAATAGTCATTTATAGTTTTATACAAACGTGTAAAATCAAAAGGCAATATGTCGGCATCGGCCATTCTTAAAACGACATGGGCGGCAGTTTGCGCCAGCGTGACTCCATATTGAAAACCGGGATCTTTGAATTTCGAGTAATCATCATAGGAATCATAAATAGAATGATATTCGCCCCCATCGCCTTCGCCGTGATATCCAAGGTTCAATGCGGGGATACCCGCGTGTTGAATAAAAGGCGAATAATCGGAGCCTGAGCCCATCGCACCCAATTTTAATACTTTCCTATCCAATATCTTTTTCTTTGCTTCTGTGTTTGTTGCTGAAATGGCTTCGCTGGCTTTTTTGCGTTCGAATACACTCACATTTGTTTGCGGATCGATAACACTTTTTGCGATTTCATCCATCAGGGGTTCCAGCGCATGAGAGCCTGAGGCATATAAAAAACCACGTTCATTGCCATCTGAATTAATATACAACACTGCTTTTTCCTGTAATTCCTGTTGGTGTTCTTCCAGCCATTCAGTAGAGCCAAGCAGCCCGGGTTCTTCCCCATCCCATACACAATAAACAATGGTGCGATCAGGTTTCCAGCCAGTGCTTAGCATGGATCCGATTGATTTTGCTTCTTCAAGCATTGCAGACAATGCACTCACCGGATCTCCTGCTCCATTTACCCACGCATCCTGGTGATTGCCTCGTATTATCCATTGATCAGGAAATTTTGATCCCTGAATTTTTGCGATCACATCATAACACGGAACTATATCCCAGTTGAAAGCAACTTTGAGATGAATTTTGGTTTTACCAGGGCCAATATGATAAGCAAATGGTAAACCTCCATGCCAGCCGGTCGGAGCTACGGGGCCCTCGAGAGCCTCAAGCAAAGGCGTTGCATCGTGATAACTTAAGGGTAATACCGGAATTTTTAAAATACCCAGAGCCTGCGACCTGTCCAGTCTTTTTGCATTTTCAGTAGCTCCTGTTCCAGGTGTTAAGGGGTCGCCAGGATAAAATAAATCATCCATCACCGAACCTCTTTGCACTCCATATTCATTTTTAAAGGCTCCTTTTGGATACACATCTCCCTGGAAATATCCATCATCTGCCGGGTCGCTGTAAATAATACAACCGATAGCACCATGTTCAAGTGCTACTTTGGGTTTTATAGCCGCTTCTTCAAATCCTGGTGTAAATACCCGGGCATTTATATTTTACAGATAT
>JBDTZL010000009.1:0-2721 GCA_040005125.1 Ginsengibacter sp. | reverse complement strand
AGCATTTGGATGGAACAGGAATTTTTAAAATGAGACTATTTCCCCTGCAGCCCATTATTTTTATCTGCGCTTATTTGTTTGTGGGCATTAGTATTGCCATTAATAATTATAAGACTGCTTTAACCGGGCTATCTGTACTGGCTGCATTTCTTATTATTTATTTTATTTCAAAAACATTCAACAAAAGCAAACATGAATGAATCTAAAAGCGATGAGACGCCCGGAGTTAGGGGGCGGCCGGATGTTTCATATATAATAAATGAATTGGGAGAAGAAAGGGAAAATTATTTCAATGCCGTGTCGCCACCTATTATGCAAACAAGCAATTTCGCTTTTAAGAAAGTGGATAATATGCGCAAGGCTTTTGAAAATGAATACTCCACATTTCTTTACAGCCGTGGATTAAATCCTACCGTGAAAATTTTATCACAAAAGCTTGCAGCACTTGATGGCGCTGAAGATTGCCTTGTATTCAACAGTGGCGCCGCCGCTATTTTTGCGTCGGTTCTCGCCAATGTAAAATCGGGTGATAACATTGTTTCGGTCGCCAAGCCATACACATGGGCACAAAAAATGTTCAATGATATTTTGCCACGCTTCAATGTAACCATTACTTATATTGATGGACGGGATATTGCAAATTTTGAAAGAGCCATCTTGCCAAATACCTCTTTAATTTATTTGGAAAGTCCGAATAGCTGGGACTTTGGAATACAGGACCTGGGTGCCGTTGGTGACCTGGCCAGGTCGGAAAGCATAACTACCATTTGCGATAACAGCTATTGCACACCATTATATCAAAGGCCCATTGAATATGGAATTGACCTGGTTTTGCAGAGCGCAACAAAATATATTGGCGGTCACAGCGATGTAGTTGCGGGTGTATTGAGTGGCAGCAAAGAAATGATCGGAAAAATTTTCAACAGCGAATATTTGAACATAGGCAGCGGTATCCAGCCGTTCAATGCATGGTTGCTCATAAGGGGCCTGCGTACGCTACCTGCACGCCTTGAAAGAATTTCACAAACAACACGTACCATAGTAAATTATTTAAAAAACCATTTAAAAGTTGAAAGGGTAATTTTTCCCTTTGATGAGGATTTCTCACAGTATTCTCTGGCCAAACAACAAATGCAGGGAGCCTGTGGACTGTTTTCATTTATAGTAAAAGCAACGTCAGTAAGGGAAGTTGAAAATTTTTGCGAGAGCCTTCAACATATATTAATGGCAGTAAGCTGGGGCGGCCATGAATCGCTTATTATTCCCGGTTGCGCTTCTCTTAAAGAAAGTGAATTTGACGCAAATAATCCCGACCATAGAACGATGAGAATGTATGCAGGCCTGGAAGATTCCGGTTATTTAATAAAAGACCTGGCCCGGGGTTTTGAAAATATGGAAGAAAAACAACAGGCATAACCTAAAATTTTCATATAAATAATCAGGATTTATCCTCATAGAACGGTATGACATTTCAATTCATTATTTTTGTCAAATGTGTGTAAGAATAAAACTTATTATCCTGTTTTGCTTTGCAACCATGATGGTTCACGCACAGGAAAAATGGAGCTTGCAAAAGTGTGTACAATATGCATTGGACAGTAATATTTCTATAAAGCAAAATGATATCCAGGCACAGATTGCGGCAGTTACCTATAAGCAAAGTAAACTTTCTCAAATACCCACTGCCAATTTCACTAACAATGATGGTTACAGGTTTGGTAAATCACAGGACCCTTCAACGGGCATTTTAGTGAGTCAAAATTTTTTCCAGGTTGGATTAAACCTACAGTCAAGCGTAAATATTTTTAACTGGTATTCTAAAAAAAATACCATCCTTGCCAATGAATGGTCGTTGCTGGCAGCCAGAGCAGCAACTGATAAACTTAAAAATGATATTGCCTTAACGGTAGCGAATTCTTACCTGCAGGTATTGCTGGCGAGAGAGCAGGAAAAAATTGCCGATGTGCAGGTAAAACAATCTATTTCACAACTGGAGATTGTAAACAAGCAGGTAAATGCAGGTGCATTACCACAACTAAATGCTGTGGAACTGGAAGCGCAACTTGCCAGCGACAGCGCCAATTTAATTACAGCCACCGGTAGTGTAACCCAGGCTAAATACGTTTTAGAGTCATACATGAATATAGATCCCGGGCAGCCCTTTGAAATTGAAGAACCGCCGGCAGATAAGATCCCCCTGGAGCCTATTGGTGATCTCCTGCCTGAAAACGTTTATGCCCTGGCGTTAGTTAACCTTCCGCAGCAACGGTATAACGATTTCAATTTAAAAGCAGCAGAAAAAAACTCACTGGTTGCAAAAGGAGCTTTATATCCTACCATCTCGGCGTTTGGCGGCCTTAGCACGAATTATGGATATTTCCGCTCGCCTACTTTTGAGCAAATACCCAATGGCTTTGCACCGTCCGGCCTGGTCGTAAGCAATGGCGTCGGCGGTTTTCTGGATGTACAAAAGCCACTGTTTATCAGTGGAGGTAAGAACGGCTACATTGTTTCCGATCCCCTGGGCACGCAATTCAGTAATAATTTTGGCCAATCTATAGGAATAAGTCTTTCAGTTCCTATCTTCAACGGGTGGCAGGCAAAGGCGAATTATGCGAAGGCTAAGCTTAATATTAAAACACTGGAATACCAGGTAAGGCTGGATAATCAAACTTTAAAACAGGATATTTACCAGGCATATAATGCTGCGATCGTTGCTTT
>JBDTZL010000109.1:0-9124 GCA_040005125.1 Ginsengibacter sp. | reverse complement strand
TTGAATAGCAAAAGGCTTCATGCATGTGCATGGGGCCTTGCTGTTACAGCAAGCCAGGGTTATTGAAAGCCACGCATATTTTGATCCAAATCTTTTATAATATTTACATCACAAGTGATATTCAAAAAATAATCTACAATCTGCATAACCTATTTTCGCCTAAATTTGCACCTCCTCAAAAGCAATTATGAAGAATACTCCCTTTACTCAAAAACATATAGACCTTGGGGCGAAGATGACTGAATTTGCAGGATATAATATGCCCATAAGTTATACAGGTATAAACGATGAACATGTTACAGTGAGAAAAAATGCGGGTGTTTTTGATGTGAGCCATATGGGAGAATTTATCATTAAAGGGGCTGATGCTCTCAATCTTATACAACGGGTTACTACAAATGATGCCTCAAAGCTTATTAACGGCAAAGCACAATATAGCTGCCTTACCAATGAAAAAGGAGGCATTGCAGATGACCTTATAGTCTATTGTATCGAAGAAAATAAGGTATACATGCTTGTGGTAAATGCCTCTAATATTGAAAAAGACTGGCAGTGGATACAAACAAATAATAAACAGGGTGTGGAAATGCATGACATATCCGATAAAACCTGCCTGCTCGCGATCCAGGGCCCCAACGCAACAAAAATATTACAGCCACTTACCGACATAGACATCATGAACCTGAAATATTACAATTTTATAAAAGGCAGGTTTGCCGGCGTTGAAAATGTTTTGATAAGCGCTACCGGCTATACAGGTTCCGGGGGAATAGAGATATATTTTGAAGATAAAGAAGGGGCGGCAGACATCATCTGGACTAAAATTTTTGAAGAGGGTGCCCCGGCGGGTTTGAAGCCTATAGGACTTGCGGCAAGAGATACGCTGAGGCTGGAGATGGGTTATTGTCTTTACGGAAATGATATTGATGACACCACGTCTCCCCTTGAAGCAGGGCTTGGCTGGATAACGAAGTTTACAAAAGATTTTGTTGCAAAAGAAATATTGGAACACCAAAAAGCCGAAGGGTTACACAAAAAACTGGTTGGGTTAGAAATGACAGAAAAAGGAATACCACGACATGATTATGTTATTAAAGAGAGCCAGGGCGCTATAATTGGCAGGGTTACCAGCGGAACACAATCACCCTCTTTAAATAAAGCCATAGCAATGGGTTATGTGGACACGATTTATTCGAAAATTGATACGAATGTTTATATAAAAGTAAGAGATAAACTACTTACTGCGAAGGTGGTAAAAATGCCTTTTGAATAAAACAGGGTTGAGATAAATTTAAAACGGAACTATAAGCTTTCTTTGGAATGAAATTAAAAAAGAATGACCTCCCTACACTTGCTACTTCATTGTCCCCATCTTTATTGAATTTATACGACGTAAGCAGCAGCATTGTGGTGATCATCGATGTATTGCGGGCAACGTCTACCATCGCAAACGCCCTTTACAACGGGGCTAAAAGTATCATACCTGTTGACAGCGTTGCAGAATGTATAAAACTTGGGAAACAAATGGACGTTATTACAGCCGGCGAAAGAGATGGGAAAATAGCAGATGGCTTGAAATATGGAAACACCCCCTTACAATACACATCAAAATTTGTTAAAGGTAAAACCCTGGTACTTACTACAACCAATGGAACCAGGCTTTTGCACATGGCTTTGGCAGAGGGTGCACGCGGTATTATTACAGGTTCGTTTTGTAATCTTTCAGCGGTATGCGATTATTTAATTGCACAAAATAAAAATGTAATATTGGCGTGTGCTGCGTGGAAAGATGCCGTCAATATTGAAGATACTTTATTTGCAGGTGCGGTAATAAGCCGCATAAAAAGCAATTTTCAGCAGGATTGTGATGCTACTCAAATTGCAGAAACCTTATATCAACAGGCAAAGGATGATCTGTTTGGGTTTATGAAAGATCACAATGCTTCACATTATCAAAGATTAATGGGATACGGGCTGGAAGAAGACATCAGGTTTTGCCTTACTATAGACAATGCAAATTTGCCGGTAATTTATGACGGGGGCAGGTTAGTTGCCGGCTCGTAGGTAAAATTGGCTCGTAAGTCGCGTAATTGCCGGATATTATAAAACCTTTTACCGCAAAACTTTCACCCGCACTTATTTTTTATTTACTTTTGCAAATTGCCCTTTTTTCAACTATAAAAGTTGTAGGGAACACTTCTAAAAACGAAAACACACTATTTTTTGGCCCTACCACATTTAATTAAATATGTTTATAATTCCGGAACTGATGAAGTAATTCGCCGGGGGAAAAAAATCCATTCTTTAGGATATGTCGAGCTTGTGGAACATGATGATCTGATGAATTCCGTAACATTTCGTGTTAAAGATGATAGCTATTCAACCTTTTACAAGGTTCATGTTCAAAAATATGATGACCCTAAAACGCTTTTAATAAGATGTAGCTGCCCTTATAATTTAGGAGATATATGCCGCCATGAAGCGGCAGCACTGTTTCAGCTCCAGGACCTGGTTGATAAAAACCTGCTTGCAGCAAACACTGCTGTGGTTTATGACCAGAGACATACCGTAATTAAAATGAGATTTATTGATTTGAAAATTATCAGGATGCTGGCCGGATCTGAAAATTACAATGAAGGCGAGGAGATATTCCGGGTTAATAAAGCAAATATTATCCATGCCGCCAATGAAAAAGTAGAAGCGCTTCTCGATTTTGAAGAAGGAAAATTCAGATTAATTCTGCAGAAAAACGAAGAAAGGAATTTCGATACTTCCTGTGTATGTAAAGAAACAGAGCATCCTTTATGCAAACATAAAACAGCCTTGTTTCTCCAACTCTTAAATGCGTACGGCCCTCATTATTTTGATACCATCCGGAACTGGGATAAAGAAAAAAATAAACTGTTGGAATTATATGGTTACAGCTTAAATGAAGAACTGTCAGGAAAATTTGAGTTTATTTATAAAGAGGGCAAACCTTTTTTAAAAGTTCTGGACCCTACCATAAAAAGAGTAGCTCCTGCTGCACTCATTAATCCTTTTGCGCCAGCACTCGCGCCCGCGATAACAAATACCGCAATAGCATTAAAACAAAAGAAAGCAGCTATTGTTTTCAACGCAAACGAAAACACGTTCCCTTTTTTTTCTATTGATGTAGTACAGGGAGAATTTGATGAAGAAGGAGAAAGATTTATTGGCCGCGTAGAAAAACTCGACCTTGGCAAATTTATTAATACAGATCTGTTTGCTGAAAACGACAAGCTTCTTATACAGCAGGCAAGGAAATTACAACAGGCGGAGATCAATAAATATTTAAACCGTAATTCCCCGTTCAGTGGGTTTTGGGAAAATATTATTCATAATGAAAATGAAGAGCTTCCTGAGGAAACCAAAATGTTAATGGTAGAATTTTTGTATCCCAAAATAAAAAAGATCTTTGCGGAAAGAAATATTACCCTGTATTTGCCGGGGGGTAAGAAATTTCACACCGAAAATCTTCAACCGTTATTTACTTCCCGGGAATCCCCTGTTCTCCAGTTTAAAATATTGCCCAATGGCAATGAGTATATATTGGAAAGTTTCGTTCTCATTAATAATGAGGTACTAAAAGTTTCAGATAATCAATGGAACAGCAGTTTATTGTTTTTATACGATGAAGCAGTGTATTCGTGGGGGAAAGCGGAAGATATCCTGGTAGCCGAAAAATTTAGCAAATCACTTCATGTTCCTCTTGAGAAATGGCCATCCTTTTTGAAGGATGTAGTGATGCCTCTTACTATCGAATACACGGTATCATTTGACAAATCTTTGGTTAAAGAAATTAAAGAAGGTGAGCCCGAAATAACCGTTATGCTGGTTGAAAGAGGGGATTACCTCCTGTTTCAGCCGGTTTTTAATTACAAAGGGTTTACAGTCAAAAAGGGTGATAAAGAAACCATTATTGTTCCGGATGGAAATAAAGTTCTGCTCGTTTACCGGAACAAAATAATAGAACAAAATTTCTTTGATAAACTTGGCGGCCTTCATTCGCAATTTATTATTCAAAAACAAAATAACAGCCTTATATTAAAGGGTACGGATGTATTAAAAAACAATTGGTTCTTTTTATTTGTGGATGCCATGAAGGAAATGAAAATCCCTGTATTTGGCTTTGACGCTTTAAAAAACTTTCGCTTTAATACTGCAAAACCCTCCACCCAGATTCATCTTAGCAGCGGTCTTGATTGGTTTGACGCAAAAGTTGAGCTTTCTTTTGGAGAACAAAGAATTGGTATTTCTGAAATTAAAAAAGCGTTGGCAAATAAGCAATCGTTTGTGCAATTAAACGATGGATCTCTTGGTATTCTCCCCGATGAATGGATCAATAAATATTCACTTCTTTTTAAAGTAGGGGAAGGAAAGAATAACAAACTGAGGCTTTCCAGGTTTCATTTAAGTGTTATAGATGACCTGTATGAAAAAAGAGACGAAACTGAACTGTCGTTCGAACTGGATGAAAAGTATGAAAAGCTGCGGAATTTTAAAAGCATCCCGGAGGTTGATGTGCCTGTAGAACTGGAAGACAGGCTGAGGCCCTACCAGGTGTCAGGATATCATTGGCTTAATTATCTCAATACTGTAGGCTGGGGAGGCATCCTGGCAGATGATATGGGATTGGGTAAGACTGTGCAGGCATTAAGTATGCTTAGCCATTATGCAAAGCAGGAAGGAAGGTTGAAAGCTTTGGTAGTATGCCCCACCACTCTTATTTATAACTGGGAAAACGAAATCAAAAAATTCACCCCTTCGCTTACCTGGTCTATACATCATGGAAGTATGCGTACAAGAAACCCGGAAGATTTTGAAAAAAGCAATATCATCATTACAACATATGGAACTTTAAGAAGTGACATCCAGTTAATGATGAAAATCTTATTTGATTATGTAGTGCTTGATGAATCACAGGCTATAAAAAATCCCTCCTCAAAAGTTACCAGGGCGGCATGCCTGCTTACCGCCAGGAACAGGTTGTGTATGAGCGGCACGCCTTTACAAAACAATACATTTGATGTGTATGCGCAAATGAATTTTCTAAACCCGGGTTTGCTGGGCTCCGTAGAATTTTTCAGGAATGAATTTTCAACACCTATTGACAAATTTGGTGAGCAGGAACAAAAAGATCATTTACGCAAGCTGCTGTATCCATTTATATTAAGAAGAACGAAGGAACAGGTTGCCAAAGACTTGCCGGAGAAAACCGAAACCATACTTTTTTGTGAAATGGAAGATGAACAAAGAAATGTTTACGAAGCATACCGCAACGTGTACCGGGAAAGAATTATGGGCGTTATTGAAGGACAGGGCATTGATAAGTCACAGCTTACCATTCTTCAGGGATTAATGAAACTACGGCAGATATGCGACAGCCCCGCAATTTTAAATGAAGAAGAAAAATACCCCAATCATTCGATAAAGCTGGACGAACTTACCAGGGAAATAACTGAAAATATTGGTGAGCATAAAGCGCTTGTATTTTCGCAGTTTCTTGGGATGCTGGCCCTGATAAAAGAAAAACTTAAAGAAAATAATATTCAATTCGATTATTTCGATGGAAGCACTCCTCCCCACGAAAGGGAGCGGGCGATCCAGAATTTCCAGTCCAATGAAGATTGCCGTGTATTTCTTATCTCTCTGAAGGCGGGTGGTGTGGGCCTTAACTTAACGGCAGCCGATTATGTTTATATTGTTGATCCATGGTGGAACCCGGCAGTAGAGCAACAGGCTATAGACCGTACGCATCGTATCGGGCAAACCAAAAATATTTTTGCTTACCGGATGATATGTAAGGATACTATAGAAGATAAAATTTTACAGCTCCAGGAACGAAAACGCGTTCTGGCAAAAGAATTAATATCGGACGACCAGGCTTTTGTAAAGGGCCTGAGCAAAGAAGATGTAGAGTACCTGTTCAGCTAAATCTAAGAGGCTGTTTAAAAATTATTTGTAAGATTTCGTAGAAGTATTAAATTGGCCGGTGGGCACTACCGGCCACGGCGAAACGCGCGGTTGGTGTCCTTCACCAACCTGCCTGCCGGACAGGCAGGCCGCAATATGGTAAATGAAAACTTCATTTTTAAACAGCTCCTAAGAAGAAATGAAATCTTTCAGCCTTTGAAATTCTTTTTTGTTACCTGGTTCAAAAAGGGCGATTAAATTTTTTGAAAGATTGCTAAAGAATAGTGACAATACTGTCTTCTTATGGTAAACCTGGTTTTTCATGAAATTTGAGTTAAGAGGTATTTGATTCTTATTAATAGAGGGATTAAAGTAAGAACACAGTTTGTGATTTCACAATAGTACAACTACTCTTTTTTGTTAACGTAAATCCCGTAAATTCCGCATCTTTTATTTGCATTCACAACACTCTTTGTTGATTACGCCTTCTTCCCCTGTTTTTTGTATAATGCCTTGTGTTGTAAAATTCGGGGTTTTGAGTTAACCTCTTAAAGAAAATTTTTAGAGTGTTCTTAAACAAAGCGGTAAATGAATTGACTCTAATATTCATAAAAAAGTATTGTAAAAATATAACGTTGTACATTTAAAAGTTATTGCATATATAAATAAAAGAGGGGATTTGATGGCTGAATTACGGGGCTATATACCAAAACAGTTAATATGATATCGGCCATACATACAAAAGCAACCCGGAAGATTTTATCTTACAGGTTGCTTTTTAAAAAAGTGCAGGAATTTGCTATTCGCTTTTAACTAATTTTTTTTCGAGGTTGATATTGCCAGTTGCATCTGATTGAATGGTAAGCCAATATTTATCATCCTCCAAAACTATATGGTAGGTAAGCATTTCACTGTTGGAAACTTCGGTGATACCAAATATTTTTTTACCGGGATATTTTTCATTCACCTTTGCCCTGATGGCCGGAGTAAGGTTTTGCGATGTATAATATCTTGTTGTGCTCAATACAATTCCATCGGGATTGTAATCGATCCTGCAGGAGGTATTTTCTGCATTCGTAAAATACACCTCGTAATAATTATCAAAATTGTACCAGGTGGGCTGCTTTACTTCAGGAAAAGCATCATGAAATACTTTTAAAACTTTTTCTGTTACAAGAAAAGCAGGAGGTGCAGCAAAAACTGCTGTTGTCGAAATAAATGCCGCGAGGCAGGCGAAAATTATCTTTTTCATTTTTTTTGTTTTAACTGGTTAAGGAATGAGTGTAAAACTAAAAGTGTTTACAGTGCATTTCTATTGAATTAGTATCGGCGGTAATGTAGTATGGGAGCGGGTTTCGTTAATGTAACGTTAACGGGTAAGGTGAAGCATTATAATAACAAACTTAGATGCAATTTTTTAATGGTGAAGCCGCATTTATAGGATCTGAAAATTGAAAAATGAAGCGTTAATTATTAAAGAAATTAGGATAAATGGCATTCCTCAAAAAAATATTTGCTTAATATTTAAAATGGTATTCAGGATGCTGCATAGTTCAGGCTAAAAAACCGGTAGCCTGTTTATATAAGAAATTTTTTGGGTTTCAAAAACCTTACAGGGTTTCTGTAACTTCGCCTCATGCGGGAATATTTACAGGGATTAAATGAGCCACAGCTGGAAGCAGTTCTGCACCGCGATGGCCCTATTATGATTGTGGCGGGCGCCGGTAGCGGAAAAACAAAGGTTCTTACCACACGTATTGCCCACCTGCTGGCTACAGGCGTAGACCCTTTCAATATTCTTGCGCTCACGTTTACTAATAAGGCCGCCGCGGAGATGAAAGAACGAGTCGAACATATATTGGGCAACAATGAAGCAAGAAATATTTACATTGGAACATTTCATTCTGTTTTTGCAAGGATTTTACGGGCAGAAGCCGATAAGCTCGGCTATCCCCGAAACTTTACAATTTATGATACCGATGACGCCAAAAGCGTAGTGAAAACTGTTGTGAATGAATTGAATCTCGATGATAAGCATTATAAGCCTAACCTGGTATATAACAGGATTTCTTCAGCAAAAAATGCCTTGATAACCCCGGAAGAATACATCAGCGATTATGGATTGCAACAGGAAGATATGCGGGCAAACAGGCCAATGATTGGCCAGATATACGATGCCTATTGTAAGCGCTGTTTTAAAAACGGGGCTATGGATTTTGACGATCTGCTACTGAAATTTTATTTATTGCTCAGCACACATCCCGAAAGCCTCAGCAAGTACCAGCGCAAATTCCGGTACATTATGATAGATGAGTACCAGGATACCAATACAGCTCAATACCAGATCATTAAACTGATGGGAGCCATGCATGAAAATGTTGCGGTAGTGGGCGATGATGCGCAAAGCATCTATAGTTTCAGGGGCGCCACTATTGAGAATATTTTACAATTTCAAAAAGATTACGACGACGTTAAGATTGTAATGCTGGAACAAAATTACAGGAGCTCACAAAGTATACTTCATGTTGCCAACAGTGTAATAGCTAATAATAAGAACCAGCTTCCCAAAAAATTATGGACCAGCAATGAGGAAGGTGAAAAAATAAAACTGGTGCGTACCGCTACCGATAACGATGAAGGAAAATATGTAGCAGATGCCATACAGGAACAAAAATTACGAAATCATTACCGCAACAGCGATTTTGCTATTCTGTACAGAACGAATGCCCAAAGCAGGAGCTTTGAAGAAAGTCTCCGGCGCATGAACATTGCCTATCGTATATATGGTGGAATAAGTTTTTACCAGAGAAAAGAAATCAAAGATTTTCTTAGTTACCTGAGGGTCATCTTAAATCCGGGGGATGAAGAAGCGCTAAAGCGGATTATAAATTTTCCTGCCAGGGGAATTGGAAAAACGACTATAGAGAAGGCAGTTCTTTTTGCCAACGAAAATAATATTTCCATGTGGAATGTCCTGGAGCGGGCTTCCGGCTTCGGCTATAAGGCTTCCACCCTTGAGGTGATCAACAACTTTGTTATCATGATAAAAATGTTTCAAAGTGAGTTGCCAAAGAAAAATGCGTACGACCTTTCTATTCTTGTAGGAAAAAATACTGCTATAATAAAAGAACTGTTTAATGATAAAACCACCGAAGGTCTTGCACGATATGAGAACATCCAGGAATTGTTG
>JBDTZL010000136.1:0-2730 GCA_040005125.1 Ginsengibacter sp. | reverse complement strand
ATATTAAACTAAAGAATGCTTCTCTTGCAGAATGAAAAGCAAAATACATTGACATGAAAATTATTAGTACTACAACAGGCAAAATCATCTTCAATGTTTTTTCACTCCTGATGAGATTTTCATACTGGCCACTCCACTCTATAAAATAACCTCTTGGCATTTTCAAAATCATTTTGTTCAGATTATCCTTTGCTTCATCAACTGTGCCCGCAAGGTCCCGGTTGCGCACATTAAATAAAACCGCACCCCGCAGCAGCGCATTTTCAGAACTAATCATCGGAGGACCTTCAGAAATTTTTATATTGGCTACAGCTTCTAAAGGTATAGGGCCGGAAGCTGCTGTCTGTACCTGTAATCTTTTTAAAGATTCAAGACTGTTTCTAAAATCCTGCCCAAACCTTGCATTTACAGAAAACCTTCTCCGGCCTTCAATCGTAGTTGTTAGTTTCATTCCACCTAATGCACTTTCAATAACATTATTTACATCATCAACAGTTAAACCGTACCTGCCTATTTCATCTCTCTTTATTTCAATATCAACATATTTGCCTCCTGTAATTGGTTCGACATATAAATCATTTACCCCTTTAATTCCCTGCAAAGCTTTCTTTACCTGTTGCGCAAATACATTAATCGTGTCAAGATTTTGTCCATATACTTTTACTCCAACATCTGTACGTATTCCGGTTGTAAGCATATTTATCCGGTTGATTATTGGTTGTGTCCAACCATTGGTAACGCCAGGTATTTGCAGTTTTGAATTAAGCTCGTTGATAATATCATTCTTAGTAATTCCTGGCCTCCACTGGGCTTTTGGCTTTAATGTGATTATAGTTTCAATCATACTGATCGGGGAGTTATCAGTTGCCGAATTTGCCCTTCCCGCCTTCCCCAAAACATTTTCCACTTCCGGCTCTGCCTTTATGATTTTGTCCTGCACCTGCAAAATCCTCTTTACTTCAGAATTGGAAACATCCGGTAAAGTGACCGGCATAAAAAGAATAGACCCTTCATCAAGTGGCGGCATAAATTCCCGTCCTAAACTGAGCAGTAAAGGAATACTGATCAATAATGCTATAATATTAATTGCTATCGTAAGCTTTCTCCATTTAATACAGGAACGTATTACGGGTTCATAGATTCTTTCAAGAAACCGATTTACCGGGTTAGCACTTTCACGCCTGAACCTGCCTTTCATAAAGAACGATATTAATACGGGTGCAAGGGTAATGACTAAAATGGCATCAACAAACATTATAAATGTTTTTGTGTAAGCCAAAGGCTTAAACAATTTGCCCTCCTGGCCCGTAAGCAAAAAAACAGGTAAGAAGGATGCAATTATAATAACTGTTGAAAAGAAGACGCCTCTTGAAACCTGCTTGCAGGAACGCTCAATTATATCCATCCGAATATCCGCCGGTATTGCTTTATAAGCCTTCCTGCCAAACCAACTCTTTTTAATATTAGTATTATCCATGAATTATTGATTTACAGGATTGTTTTGCCATTCTGATAAATTGCGATAAGAATTTTCTGACATTATAATCCCATTATCAACAATAACACCTATAGCCAATGCAATACCGGTGAGGGACATGATATTGGATGAGATGCCAAATGCGTTTAATAAAATAAAACTTATTGCAATAGTGATTGGAATTTGTATAATGATGCTCAGCGCACTTCGCCAGTTAAGAAGAAACAGGATTACAATTATGCAAACGATAATAATTTCTTCTATCAACTTATTCTTAATTGTTTCAACAGAATCTCCTATCAATTTGCCTCTGTCATAAGCAACTTTAAATGATACCTCTTCAGGCAAACCTTTTTGGACATCTCCCATTTTTTGTTTTACTGCATTTATGACCTGCGCTGCATTTTCTCCATAGCGCATTATTACAATGCCTCCCACGACTTCCCCTTCTCCGTTTTCATCAAAAATCCCTAACCGGGAATCTCCTCCCATTTGTACTGTCCCTATATCCTTTATTCTTACCGGGATCCCTTTATTCTCAATAATTGAAATATTTTCAACATCTTCTATAGTTTTAAGGTAGCCAAGGCCGCGAATAATGTAAGCCATATCGGACATTTCAAATTTTCTCCCGCCCACATCATTGTTATTTGCTTTAACCTGCTTGATCACATCAATCATGGATAGGTTATAGTATTGTAACTTATTAGGATCAATTACAATTTGGTATTGTTTTTCAAATCCTCCGAACGATGCAACTTCTGCAACTCCGGGAACTGTTTGCAGGGCAAATTTTATATACCAGTCCTGTAAGGCTCTTTGCTCCCCGAGGTCTAATTTCTTTGCATCCAACGTATACCAAAATACATGTCCAACACCAGTGCCATCAGGGCCAAGTGAAGGAATAACGTCCTGCGGAAGCAGCCTTTGAGCGAAACTTAATCTTTCTAAAACTCTTGTTCTTGCCCAGTAAATATCTACATCATCATCGAAAATTATATAAACGAAACTCATCCCAAACATAGAAGTGCCACGAATATTTTTAACCTTCGGAATGCCTTGCAGGTTACTAACCAAAGGGTATGTAACCTGGTCTTCTATGATCTGCGGGCTACGGCCTGACCATTCGGTAAAAACAATAACTTGATTTTCAGACAAATCCGGTATGGCATCAATTGGATTTTTTTTAATTGAGAAAATGCCCCAAATAAATAATCCTATCGCGAGTACCAAAATGATGTACCTGTTTCGTA
>JBDTZL010000168.1:0-2731 GCA_040005125.1 Ginsengibacter sp. | reverse complement strand
AACAGGGTGTTTTTAAGCTTGATGATTCTGTGAGTATGTATCTTCCCATAAAAGCAGTTAACCCTACCCTTAATGGCCAGGTAACACTCAGGCAACTGCTGGCTCATGTAAGTGGCTATTCAGATTATGTTGATGAATTAAACCTGCAGGTAGCTGTAGCCGCTCAGCCAACACATGTATGGACCCCTTTTGAAATGCTCACTTTTGTACACCAGGTTAGCGAGCCCGGCGCAGTACTTCACTATTCAAGCACCAACTATATTATTTTAGGAGCTATAATTGAAGCCGTAACAGGTAAGCGTATAGAGGATCTTTACAGGAAGCGGTTCTTTGATCCTCTTGGTTTACGCTCCATGTATCTTGCTATAAGAGAAGAGATGGGAGCGCGCGGTATATTAGCTTCCCCGCATGATAATATCAGCGCATTCAACCCGGTCTTCCAACAAACGGGCCAGCCTGTTTTTCCAGACACCTTTACCAACATCTCGCAATTTCCTATGACTGCAATTGCCTCTCTTGCTTTTACCGGTGGCGGCATTGTATCTGATGCAAAGGACCTGGCAGATTGGAGTTCAGACCTTTTTAGCGGGCGTGCAACAGGCAAATCGATAATCAATACAATGCTTACATCTATCTCTTCTGCTCCCGATGAAGATGGAGACAGGCTTGGTTATGGTTTAATACTTTCAACAAAAATCAGCTCAACGGATATCTTTATAGGCCATGATGGAAATGCACCGGGATATCGTTCCGTAATGTTTTATCAACCGGATAAAAAATTAACTCTTGTTATACTAACTAATTTTCATGGAGCCGATATATATGCAATTGCAAAAGCTTTATATGCATCAATCCCGGATTTTACCTGTGGTGATAAAAAAGAAGACAATGTTACCATTTGTTTCCATAATAAAAATTTATGCCTGCCAAGGCCGCTCGCTTCCTGGTTCATCTTCTATGGAGCTTCTCTTGGTAAATGTGTAGAATGCTCAGTTCCAGTTGTAAAATCAAATGTTGAATTGAATTCTAAATTACAAATTTCAGCATTAGAGCAAAATACCCTGACAGTCTTTCCAAATCCTTTCATCAATACAGTTTCGTTCTCATTTAAGACAACAGAATCTGCCCCCGTAAATCTGAGGTTGTATGATATGAATGGCAAATTTGTAGCAACTATTTTTAATGGGTTTATTCAAAAGGGCGCATTGCAAAACGTAAATTTTGACGGAAGAAAATTTCCAGCGGGTATCTATATATGCCGCCTGCAAACGGCATCAGGCTTTAGCGAACAAAAATTAATACATGCACGGTAAGTCATGCCAGGGGTCTCCCAGGCAGGCGAAGCCTGCTTTTGTTTCTCTGAGTTGTTTACTTCTTCCCGGATAATTTGCGGGATGGATTGGAGGAACTGTTCCGGTTCACAGGGGAACAGCATCGGGGTAACGACGTTACCGTTGTTCATTAATTCTTTCATCACTTATCGTTTTAGGGTTGCAACATACCCCGGAAAGCAAGGGGAGAAAAGTTAAGTACACTTAAAAGTTCTTGAGAACTCAAAAAAATAAAAGTATTATGCTCTTTGTAATTTTAATTCAAGCTGCTGTAGTATTTTTTCGCCAGATTGATACCCGGGCTCCGCGAAAAGTGCCTTGGCGCTCGCAATCCTTATTTCTATTTCTGCCTTTTCCCTTATAGAAAGGCCGGAAAATTTATAAAGCCTGGAAAGATTTTGTTTAAGCTTATCCTTGTCAGCACCATATAAATTGTTCAATAATTCTGCAGAACGGTCATTGCAGGCTGGGAAAGAAATATTGGCCGATTTGGTAAAAACGTAAAAGATTACCGTCAGCGTCGGAATAGAATATTGGGTGCGTTTGCATTTTTTTATTTCACCGGCAATCTCCATTTCCTTTCCATATTGGGCAATAATTGTGTCCAGTTTTGGTAAAAAATCGGCATAATAAACAGGCCAGTAATTAAAGGCCATCAAGATTATGAAAGTGATCATTGCGCAAAAGAACGAAGGCAATAATATCGTATGTCAGCTACTTTCAAATAATAAAGCAGCTAAAGTGGCTGTTGTTATTATAAAAGCATAGTGACACAAAACCTGTCGAAACCAGAAATCTGCAATAACTTTTTTTCGGGTAGCCGCCAGGCTTTAATGGGAAAATTGTTTCTGAAAATTGTTGTGGGTGTTGGCAAATTTCCTCCTAATAAATTCGATTTGTACCGGGAAGTCAAATATTATAAAGGACTTCACTCGCCTCATTTTTTCTTTCATCACTTATCCTTTGTATAAAATTAAGATTTCCCCCCGAAATCCGAATTAAAACAGGTACTCCTTGATCACTATCCTAATTTGGAATTGCTCCGGGACAGGCCCCATGGATTAAGTTTCGCGATAGCTTTGGACCAGGATAATCGTGAGCAAAGAAAAGTGGACATTTATAACTGGGCCGTAAAGTTTATTCGTCCTGCTATTATAGAAGAAGGTATCAGGCTCGCAAGCCCTGAAGATATTGCCGCCTTCAAACTGGATAGTATCGGCAGTCGGAAAGAACAAAAGGATTATGTTGATCTCGCCGTACTATGTGATGATTCCCTCAATTTACCTTGAGTGGTTTTTACCTTTTCTTTTATATCATCTGTCGAAAGTTCCAAATAAAAGTGCTTTTTAACCCACATTGCAGCTATCCCGACAAAGATGCAGGTATTTGTGGGCTTTGCG
>JBDTZL010000274.1:0-9153 GCA_040005125.1 Ginsengibacter sp. | reverse complement strand
GCTTGTTTATCTCCAGGTCTTTTCTTCCCTGAATGATTGTTGGCCTTGAAACCTTGTACTAAGTCCTAAACCCTCTAAACCCCAAACCCTAAACGTCCCTAAACCTAAACCCTCAACCCGAAACCTTCTCCTCAACCCGAAACCCTCAACCATCTAAACATCCTTACTTTTGCAAAAATGAAAAAGAAACCATATTCCATTGAAACCATACTTCCCAATCTCAAAATTGATGCATTGAACGAAATGCAACTGGCAACGATTGAGGCTAATAAAAAGAATGCAGATCTAATTTTACTCTCTTCAACCGGCTCCGGGAAAACGATCGCATTTTTATTGCCCATCCTTGAATTGCTCGACGATTCCAATAATAATACGCAGGCTCTCATTGTTGTTCCTTCACGCGAACTCGCCATACAAATCGAGCAGGTTTTTAAATTGATGGGAACCGGTTATAAAGTTACCAGTTGCTATGGCGGTCATAAAAGAGAAACGGAAGAAAATAACCTGGTGCAACCACCCGCATTGATTATAGGTACACCCGGCAGGTTATGCGACCACATACGCAGGGGAAATATTACCCTGGATTCTATCGAAGTGCTGGTACTGGATGAATTTGATAAATCCCTCGAGTTAGGCTTCCTCGAAGAAATGTCTTTTATCATTGATTCTTTACAACATTTGAAAAAGAAGATGTTAACATCGGCTACTGAAACTGTTGAGATACCTGCATTTATTGGGCTCACCAATCCTACGCGGCTCGATTATTTATCAGGGGCCGGTGAAGAAAGCGGACTCAGTATTCAAACGGTTCTATCCACAGAAAAAGATAAAACAGATACATTATTTAAACTGATTTGCTACCTCGGAAACAGGTCGGCCATTGTATTTTGCAACCACAGGGAAGCTGTTGAACGCACCAGCGCCTCACTTACTAAAAACGGAATTGTAAATGAATTTTATCATGGGGCTTTAGAGCAGCAGGAGAGGGACAGCGCTTTGTGTAAATTCAGGAATGGAACGGCAAATGTACTGGTCACTACGGATCTTGCTTCACGCGGCCTCGATATCCCCAACATCAGGTACATCATTCATTATCACTTGCCGCATACCGAAGAAATATTTATTCACCGCAATGGAAGAACAGCAAGAATGGATGCCAGTGGCACCGCTATCTTAATTTTATCTGCAGAAGAGAAATTGCCCGTATATATACAACAGCATGTCGAACAAATAGAACTTCCCGCTACAGTCACTTTGCCCGAAAAGCCCAAATGGTCAACATTGTTTATTGCTGCCGGTAAAAAAGATAAGGTGAATAAAGTTGATATCGTCGGTTTTTTATCCAACAAGGGTCAATTGAAACAGGAAGATATTGGCTTGATAGAAGTGAAAGATTTTTTTTCTTTCGTTGCAGTGCGAAAAGTAAAGATGGGGCACACACTGGAGCTTATTAAAAATGAAAAGATCAAGAATAAAAAAGTGAAGATAGAGATTGCGAAGTAAAAAGACGCCACGGGATTAACACGATTTTTTTCTACTGATTGCATGGATTCCATAGGTTGTTTTTGCTTGCGCAAAAAAGAGTTTACCACGAATTACACGAATTTTCACGGATTTCCCCGATGGCAGTGTTATAAAAGGAAAGGATTCATGCATGGCAGGTGCAAAAAGATACCGCGGATCTATGTCCACTGCGGTCAGTTCAATAGATGCATGGATGCCTTTAAGAAGTATTGACAGAAATGAAGACTGGGTTGCGGTGTGGGGCACAGAAACCGATACTTATCCGTATGGCAAAACTGATAAAAAAGACCTTCATGAAATCTGGAGAATTAACAAGGAGGGTAAAGTTGATTTTATGAAACAGTTTGCTTCAGTGCCTGCAGCACAATAGCGTATTAATTTAAAAGTACTTTCATTAATTTATTCCCTGGTATTGTATAACTGGGAATTTTTTTTTAAAATAAATTACTGCAAGTTGATTATTTATCATATGATCGGGAATAATTCATTTTAGTTCTGAAATATAAATTACCGTTAATCTTTTGGCCCCTATGAAAGATTTATATAATGTGCTTTAATTTTATTGAAGTGTAAATTTTTTCTTTGCGGTATCATTTTTGCCTGTAATCATTGCGTTCACTCTTAAATAACCAGAATGAAAACCTTTTTTGTAACTCTCAGCAGTTTACTTTTTACAGTAATGTCAGGTGCACAAAATTTTCATATAAATTTATTAGCGGGTGCTTCAAATTACTCCGGCGACCTGCAGGATAAAAGTTTTACATTTTCTCAATCGCATCTTGCGGGAGGCATTGGTGTTTCTTATGACCTTTCAGATAAATTTTCCATTAGATCAGGACTTACTCTTGGTAAAGTTTCCGGAGATGATAAGAAAGGAACAAACAAGTTAAGGAATCTCAATTTCACATCCAATCTTACTGAAGTAAATCTTGGCCTTGAATATTATATAACCCGGCTTCAGGACCATGCGTTAACCCCTTATGTTTTTGCAGGAATAGCCCTCTATCATTTTAATCCTTATACTACTGATACTTCAGGTACAAAATATTTTTTGAAGCCATTAAGTACGGAGGGTGAAGGTTTCGTCGATGGCAGGAACAACTATAGTCTTACACAATTGGCAATTCCGTTCGGCGCCGGGGTTAAATTATCGCTTAGTGAAAATATAAATGTCGGGATCGAACTAGGATTGAGGAAATTATTTACTGATTATCTCGACGATGTAAGTAGTACCTATGTTGATGAAGGCTTATTGCTTACCAACCGGGGACCAAAAGCTACAGAACTTGCCTACCGGGGCGGTGAGCTTAAAAATGGAAATTCATATCCTCCAGCCGGAAGTGCAAGAGGCGGAGCAAAACATAAAGACTGGTATTATCTCACGGGCCTCACTCTTTCTTTCAGGATTGGCAGCGGAGAGCATGCAGGCAGCCGGGGTCTTAGACATCCGAAGTATGGATGTCCTGCAAATGTGAATTAGAAGTCATGGTTGAAGGTTGAAGGTTTGGAACTCTTTAACCTTCTGTCACACCTTGAGCTTCGAACTATGAACTTTGAACCGCTTTCAACCTACCTTTACATTAATTATGGCCTATAAAAATCTCCTGGAATTTATTAATGTGCTTGAAAGTGAAGGTGAATTGATCAGGATTAAACCATATGTAAATCCCCACCTCGAAATAGCTGAAATTACCGACAGGGTCAGCAAAAGTAACAATGGCGGTAAAGCATTATTGTTTGAAAATACCGGGTATGAATTTCCTGTTCTCATGAATGCTTATGGAAGCGAAAAACGAATGTGTCTTGCTCTTGGCGTACACGATCTCAATGACGTGGCTCATGAGATTGAAAATCTTTTTCAGCTTCTTTCATCCCCCAAAGAAAATATACTTGACAAATTAAAACTGCTACCCAAGCTTGGACAGTTTGCCAGCTGGATGCCGAAAGTAGTGAGTGGGAGAGGAGAGTGCCAGCATGTAGTTATGAAGGATCCTGATATTACCAAACTACCGGTAATAACATGCTGGCCAAAAGACGGGGGGCCTTTCGTTACGCTTCCTGTAATCCATACAAAAGATCCCAATAACCATTCGAGAAATGTGGGCATGTATCGTATGCAGGTTTTCGGCCCGAGACTTACCGGCATGCATTGGCACCGGCATAAAGTATCTGCAAAGCATTTTAATGAATATAAAAAAGCAGGAAAAATAATGCCTGTTGCAGTCGCTCTTGGCGGCGATCCCGTATATGCATACGCTGCAACTGCACCGCTGCCGGAAAATGTAGATGAATATATGCTTGCCGGTTTTTTAAGGAAGAAGAAAGTTGAATTAGTAAAATGCATTTCCCAGCCCGATGTTGAAGTTCCTGTTGACGCAGATTTTGTAATTGAAGGGTTTGTTGATCCTAATGATGAATTGATCTGGGAGGGGCCATTTGGCGATCATACCGGTTACTATTCGCTGCCCGACTGGTATCCTAAATTTCACATCACGGCAATCACTTATAAAAAAAATGCAGTGTATCCTGCCACAATAGTTGGTATTCCACCACAGGAAGATGCGTGGCTTGGAAAAGCTACTGAACGCATTTTTTTGGCTCCCATGAAAATGACGATGGTACCTGAAATTGTAGATATGGAAATGCCTGTAGAAGGCGTATTTCACAACCTCGTAATTGCTAAAATTAAAAAAGATTATGCAGGCCAGGGGCAAAAGGTCATGAATGCCATGTGGGGCGCGGGGCAAATGATGTTCAATAAAATATTGGTGTTGACGGCGGCCCCATCCCGGCCTTCTTTGAAAGGAAAGGAGGTTGAAGAATTTGAATTATCTGAATATCAAAAATTGGCAAAAGATGTTTTCAAAAATTTAAATCCGGCTACTGATATATATTTCTCACAGGGGCCAATGGATGTGCTGGATCATAGTTGCAGTAAGATGGGGTTTGGAGGGAAAATGTGTATCGACGGAACTTTTAAATATGAAGAGGAATCTGATAATAATTTTTTGTTTCCTCTTTCAAATTTCGAGGTAGAAACTTCAGATACTCTTCAGAAAGTATTTCCTGAAATCACCCGGATTAATTTTTCTCTCCCTGAAAAACAAATTCCTGTGCTGATAATCTCTATTAAGAAAAATAAAAAGAATCATGTGAAAGAATTGCATGAATCTATACTTGAAATGGAAGGCATGGAAGGAATTAAAATGATATTATATGTAGAACATACCGTAGATGCAAATGACCTTACAGTTTCTTTATGGCGCTTCTGCAATAACCTAGATCCCCGCCGTGATCATTTTATTGTGAAGAAAGAATCTTCCGCCTTCCCGGGAAAATATCATGCCTGCATTGGCTTTGATGGAACCCTGAAGACAAAAGAGTTTGACGATTTCTATCGTGACTGGCCCAACATAATCATAGCAGATGATACAACGATTGCTTCAGTTGATGAAAAATGGCCAACGCTTGGCCTTGGAAATTTCATTCCTTCACCATCCTTAAAATTTAAAGGACAGATGTATGGGGAGGAAGCGGTGGCGGTTGTTGGTTAGGGGTTTAATGTTATGTACGATGTAGGACGTTTGATGTACGATGTTAAGTACATGTACATAAAATTTTTGTAGATTTGATATATGAAGACTTTAACAATTGAAATACCAGATTCGGTTAATCTTGATGAAAATGAAGCGCGGAATTTACTGGCTGCGAAGCTTTACGAGAATGGGTCTTTATCATTAGGGCAGGCAGCAGACCTGGCAGGCCATTCGAAAAGGGCTTTCATGGAACTATTAGGAAACTACGGCGTATCTATATTTAATTATTCTGAAACAGAATTGGAAAATGATATTTTGAATGCACAAAGCTATCATCTCTGACACAAGCTGTTTAATTCTCCTCCAAAAAATCGATGAGCTTGATTTACTAAATAAATTATTCGGAACAATAATCACAACTTCTGAGGTGGCAGACGAATTTGGATTTCCTCCTCCCTTCATGGATTGAACTGAAACAACCCTTTGATAGAGATTTTCAAACTGTAATTGAGAAATCTGTTGATAAAGGCGAAGCAAGCGCAATTGCATTAGCAGTAGAACTTAATGATTACCTGCTTATTATTGATGATTTGAAAGGAAGGAATTTTGCCCTTCAGCTTGGGTTAACAATTATTGGTACAATGGGTGTAATTGTAGATGCAAAGCTTACCAGAGTCATTTCTTCAGTAAAACCATTACTTGCAAAAATTAAGGCAACCAATTTCAGAATATCTGAGAACGTTGAAATATTGATATTAAACAAAGCGGGAGAATAATCGTCAGCACTAAAACAAAAGCCAGACGAGTAAAGGAATTCATTAAATTTTCACAGCTACATTTTTTTTTCAGCGACATACTTTGGCGTCGTTACATCCTACTTTTGACTCTCAAAATAAAACATTCAATTCATGGGGTTCAAAGAATTAAACCTTGTGATGAAACGCGTATTAAGTAAAAAAGCTGCTGTATGGTTAATAAAATTAAATTTCTATCCAATCTAAATAAAGCGCTAAAGCAGATTGAACAAGAAATTGTAGAACGTGCAATTGTATGTTTAGAAACAGGGGAAGGGAAATTAAAAGCCGGGGATGTTTTTACTACTGATTATGAAGTGGAAGCTACGGTAGATTATTATCTCAACGATCATGATGAGCCGGCACATCGTTGGTGGGGATACTTCAATTATAAAAGTACTATTATAGAAAAAGACTATGATATGTTGCTTGACAATGGAAATGGCACTGATTGGCATCGTGAAAGTTATATGCCTCAATTAGATGAACCCTATTGTTATTTACTGCATGATCTTATTGATCACTCCCATGGACGTTTGAGTGAAAAAATAGTTGATATAGAAATGATTTGGGTAGATGTTATATATGCGGATCAGAAAGGGATAAAGGTTAATAAGGATGGGAGTTGCAGGAGGCTTGAATATAATGAAAAGGAAGGAGGGTATGAATGATGGTTAGAATGAAAGAGATAATAGCTTGTGCGGAGGTTTATTAATTTTATTTAGAAATAAAGTGATGATTGTGGTTGCAATATCTGATACACATGGATTGCATGATTTATGCAAATTACCACAAGGTGATATGCTGATTCATGCCAGTGATGTAACCGAATACGGCTCGGAGGAAGAAATAATAGATTTCCTGAAATGGTTTGCCAAACAGCCGTTTCCCTATAAAATATTTATTGCGGGAAATCATGATTTATACCTGGAACAGATATCCCTTCCAAGGTTAAGAAAAATGATACCTCGGAATGTCATTTACCTCCAAAACTCAGGTGTCGAAGTTAATGGCTCAAAAAATTTGGGGCTCCCCGGTTACTCCCTGGTTTTTAGGAATGGCATTTAATAAACGACCCGGTAAAGAAATAAAAAAGGGTTGGAATAAAATACCGGATAATCTGGATATCCTCATTACCCATGGGCCTCCTGGTGGAATTCTAGATAATGGGATCGGCTGTGAAGAATTAAAAATCAAAATAGAAACTGCTATCCCGGGGATACATATATTCGGTCATGCACATGGACAAAATGGAGTTGAAGAAACAAACAGCATAAAGTATGTAAACGCAGCATTGGTAAATAGTTTGAACCCATTAGAAGATGTGAGTTATCGATTGGTTGGAAGGCCGATAATTTTAAAAGTAAGTGATACCTGATGTTGAAAAAACTTGGGTTAAAGTAAGATATTATACAAAGATTAGAAAGGAATAAAGGTTAAATATGGATGAGAGTAACAGGATTATTCAACACAACAAAACCAAGGGAAGATTTGAATGATTAAGCGCAATAAAATGACTATCAAATACGAATAAAATAAATATTTCAAACAACGAAATAAAATAGTTTAGTAACCGATATCACTATACCTAGAGATAAAGCGGCAATAAATTAATTAGTATATGGGACTAGACAACCTTTTGAATCATGTTTCAACAATTAACAAAAAATATGAAAATATTGAGGCAGTTACAGGAGAGGCATTCAATATTTTTAAAATCCTGAGAATGGAAACAAGGGAAGTGAACACGCATTCCGCATTTATTGCCGAATTACTAAATCCGGCAGGTACTCATGGCCAAAAAGATGTTTTCTTAAAACTCTTTATTCGCGTTTTCAATATTCCCGGTTTTAGAAACATGGGTACCATCGCAACAAAAGTAAAAGTCGAAGATGTATTTACTAACGGAAGGATAGATATTGTAATCAAACCAAAAAATACGCGTGAAATTGTAATTGAAAATAAAATTTATGCGGGAGATATGGATGAGCAGTTGGTACGATATAAAAAATGCTATCCTGATTGTTATTTAATGTATTTAACCTTAAATGGAAAAGAACCTTCTGCCGCAAGTACAACCGATGGTGATTCTGGAGTAGTGCTGATAAAGGATATAGATTATAGCACAAAATCATACAAAGAAGATGTATTAAAATGGCTAATGCAGTGTCGTAAAGAAGCAACTGCTCATCCGATACTCAGAGAAACCCTTACGCAGTACATCAATTTAATTAAACACTTAACTAATCAAACTATGAGTGATCAAGCCAAGGAAGAAATCGTACTCGCTATTCTAAAGCATCCAGATAATATAGAATCCGCGGAAAATATTTTTAATGCATGGATAGACGTAAAATTCAAAATTATTGAGATGCTCAAAAGCAGAATTGTTAGCGATGGATACATACGCAATTCATTAGGTTTATTGGTTGAAGTTGATAAGCGTTATGATAGATTAGGACCGAAGAGTTCTAGCTTTTGGTTCCATAGACCAAATTGGAAATACTGTATAAGTTTTTATTTTGGAATAGATTTTGATCAATTCGTAGTTGGTATTTCGCCTTTAATTGCAAATCATCCGGAGAATTTAATCCTTGAAAAATCTCTAAATGATAATCTTTCCATAATTGGAAGGAATACAAATTATCCGGGTTGGACATGGGTGACGGATTACGATATTTGGTCAGCCACTGATTGGAAAAATATGATAGATGTTTTGCCATCTGAAATAACGAAAACTCTGGAAACAATTATAAAAATAATTGATGTTAAAGGTATTAATCTTGAATTATAATTGCCCATGTCCAAACGCGCCTACATATCCCGTTACCTCCTCATCCTTAAAAAACTAAAAGCAAAACCATATTCCACCTACGAGGAATTACAGACTTGCATCGATAACCAGTTTGAATACCTGCAAATGCAGGATGATACTTTGAATATGGTCTTTTCAAAACGTACATTACAAAGAGATATAAAAGAGATACGCAACATTTTTGGGATTGATATAGAATATTCAACATCAGCAAAAGGTTATTTTATCAGTCAGAACGAAACAGACAACATGAACTTTCAAAGAATGATGAAAGCATTTGATATGTTCAATTCTTTAAACATTGCGCAAGACCTTTCACCTTATGTTCATCTTGAAAAACGCAGGCCGCAGGGAACTGAAAATTTGCATGGTTTGATTCATGCCATCAAAAATAAATTTCAAGTCGGGTTTTTATACGAAAAGTTTTGGGAGGAAGAAATAAACGAAAGAACGGTTGATCCTTATGCCTTAAAAGAATTTAAAA
>JBDTZL010000269.1:0-9166 GCA_040005125.1 Ginsengibacter sp. | reverse complement strand
TGTGAAGTAGCTATTATATTACTCATGACTTTACAATTCTTTTGCAGGGATTATTTGGATACAAAGAATATTTTTCCGGGACACCTATACACGCGCTATTTTAACTTTAAAGTTTGACTGGTTAATGATAGCACAGCTTGCGTTGACAGATCAAGATGTTGAGTAGGTAAACGCAAATCTGCCTGTCCGTTACTGAAATTGACTATTATTTTATATGAGATTTTCTTGTTTGAAAAATCACTTCCTGCGGGGAGGAGAATAAAAGTTAACCCAAACCTGGCCGTGTCTTTTGAAAAAATAACTTTTTTTGGTTCAAAATATTTTATAGGGTCACTAAATGAAACAGTGATCTGGCCGATATTATAATGATCAAAGAAATCCTCGGAATTTGGTAAACTATTGGGTTGAGGACAGGTAATTGTCAAAAACAATTGATTGGTCTGATCGTCTGTAATATCAACATTAAGCAAATCCTCTTCCAGGAAATCAAGGGTATAGGCGAATGCAAAATCTTTGCCATGGGGTAGTCCCGGGTAAGGTAAACTAAAAACCTGGCCCTTGGATTTTAAGGTAATATTCAGAGGCTTTAAATCGCGGATCGTATCATTGCCTTCAATAGCCATGGATTCAATATGAACGACGCTATCTGTATTACTTTTAATGGATATTAGTGACAGCCCCAACGTTGTTGAACTCACGGAAATTGCGTTACCGGTAATATTGGTATTAGCAAATGAAAGATTTAGGGAACTGTTTTCATCATTATCACTGTTAACACTGATGGCAATTGGCAGGGAATATTGACTCTTTAACAGGGCCATAAATCCTGCCATGTCGGTAAGGCCAAGATGTGAAAACTTTAATAAGAAGTGATTTCCTGATGTTTCATTGTTGCCTACGTAGACTAATTCAATACTTTCAAGAGGAGAAAAGACGTCACTGCTGGATTGCGGCGTCAGTTTTACTGAGTCGCCGGCCGGGTATTCAAGAGAAACGGGTGAATTTAACTGCAATGTCCGGTTTATAATCGTTTTGAACCTCACAAGTTGAAAGTCAGATATATATGGTGCAAGGCCCAGAACTAAACTCGCAGAGCTTTTATCGATGTCGGAACTATTTTCGACAATTACAATTTCCTCAAGATTTGCAGCGGGCTTCCCATTACCGTCTAATGTTATGGAATAGGATGATGGCACCATCAAAAAAGTGTTGGGCACGCTGATCTTCTGGTATAATTTATTTACTCCGCAATCGGTTAGGTCAGTTGTATTAAACTGAGGTGTGATATTATTATAGATAAGATTTTCGGGCAAACTTTGAATTTCAATTGTCGGGTCGATCCATGCTGCCCAATCCTGGCCAGATGAGGCACCCGCGTCAACTTCGAGTTCCAGAGTTATATCCTGGTTGGCCCATTTTGATAAGTCAGCCGAAATATCAACCATGCTACCTGAATATCTTTTATTTTTAGTGATTATATTTTGGACACTGTCTGTGCCATTATTTGTTGTATGAATATTTACACTAAAAGTTACGCCGTCGGAACCGGTTGCCCCGTTCAAAAAACCAATTTTTGATTTAAATAGTCCATTTCCCGAAAGATTAATTGAGAACAGGCCTTTGATGGTTCCAAAATTGCACCACATAGGATGGGTTCTGAGTGCATTATATGAATTGCCATCCTCCATAGTTACCATATCAAGCCTTACAAAGCCAATGTCACTGCTATCAGGCCCCATCCACGGAAGAACTTGCTGGCTTGCTAAACTGCCATCTGCTAAAAATTGTCCGCTCGACCAATTGGCAGATGGGGCCAGGTCTGTTATGTTTATTATACTACCTGGGGTAACGTCCCCTGCAGCAACAGGTAAAAATGAAAGGTTTTTTAGAATCTCGGTAAAATTTGACCCGGTAAATTTTTTTGTAGCGATCGTTTTGGCATGCGCGCGTATTCCAGGCGGAGGATCGATTGGTTTTATAGGGTCAGGCTTAAATGTATCTGGCATATTACTATATTAAAATTAATTAAAGGAATGAACCTGTGATCATCTAAAAAGGCTGCCAGTTCAAAACTAATTACTTTTTAAAGCAACAGTATTTTACCTGGCAGCCGTTGACATTAGACTTTTCTTACAATCATACGCCCAGTAATTTATTAATCTTTTTGACTAAGTTTTTTGGAGGATCGGGCAATGAAACGATCAGCGGTCCACTTCCGACCATGGAATTTATTGGCCCGGTGTATCTGATTGGTTTTGCCGGAAACTTTGCCATTACCACTACCTCAACCTTGTAGCTCCAGGGTATTGAAGAATTTCCCTGGCTGGTAACTGACAGGTATGTCTGACCTACTTTTTGGTTGGCAAAATTAAAAGTCAATACTTCCGGTTGGCGATTCGCTTTCGTAATGGTAACATTAACCACAACAATCTCAGGTAACTCAGTATCAAGTGTAATTGGCGAAACTCTCAGGGTACCCAGGGTTTTTGCCTGAACTACTATGGTGTGGTCAGTTACAGTTTCTACCTCAACTATCGGGTCAGTTACTTCTACGCGTGGATCTTCGTCATAGTATACAGTCTTCGTAACTTTAATAGCATCCGGGTTAACATTCGAACTATTGCCATTACTGGCTTCCAGACGTGAAAAATCAAAAATAAAGAAAGCTTTTTGGTTGTCCAATGTCCAGATTGCCGGTACATAATTGGCCGATTTTGGAGAAGCTAAATCTTTCATCGTAAACCCCGAATTATGCGTAATCAGTTGCGTTGTATCATCCGGGTTTGGATAACTCACTTCTATGATGATCTGGTTGATCGGGTCGCCTAAAGTTTTATCGGGCGTTGGCCAATAGGCATCTGCAGAAGCAATAACATGAACCTTTCTAAAAGCATTATCCAAATGAACAGTCTGAAAATATTTCGAAATATTTGCCGGGTCATTCCCCATTTTAGTGGCCAATCCGGCCATGTCGGCTGAGATAAGATTGTATTGAAGATATGTTTCGCTGATATCCTCGTCGAATTCAAGACCCACATTTACCCTGTCCTGCTCAAATTTTACTGCAAGGCTCACACCCACGCAGCCGTCATTATCTGCGGCCTTTGCCGGGTCTGGTTTTGCCGGAGTTTGGTCCACCATTGTTTTAAGGAACCAGTCCTGGATTTTATTATACACTGTATCAGTTTGAGCCTGGTAAGTCTTTTGCTGGTCGGGCGTGAGTATCATGTTATTGATAGCGATATCGTATGATAAAGCTCCCTGTTTTTGCAAATCACTGAATGTGCCCTGGACATCAGCCTGTGCCCAAAGGTATTTTGCCTTTAACTCCGCTGAAACAAAAGTAAAACACATATCGTAATCAGCATGAATGTGTGCGTGGAAGGCATCCATGTAAAACATATGCTGCAGGCGGTGAGATACATAAATAGGGCTGCTGACTCCTTTAAAGGCCTGTTCAAGAATAGTTGCGGGATATTGTCCCAGCATCAGTGTGAAAGCGTTTTCACCGGTTGGGTTTGTGGAGCCGGTTGCAATTACATTGCCTTTGTCATCTTTCACAGATGTATCATAGTTGGTACCTTCTACAATGCACATCCATGGGTCGTCTCCCGCCGCGGGTTTTGGGCCACCCGGGGTTAAACTGGAAACAGCGCAAAGATTAGATACAATCGGCACCACTCCTAAATTCGGGTCGGGCATACCATCTTTAAGCATCCACCTGGTATCGTTTGAAAATTGTGCATCATTCATACATTTCTGCTTCAACTGTTGAATGGCGGCGGCAATTACATCATCGGGAATTTTAAGCGTAGTGGTAAAAGCCAGTACACCTCCTGCAACCTCCGTTTCAGCGCCAGGTGCGTCTATGTTGTCATCCTCGTTTAATACACCCTCGAATTTAATAAAACTGAATTTATAAGACCCATCCGGGTACTGTGCCATTCGTGGGGCGTCGGGCTGATAATAAAAATACATGGGTTTGCCTGAAGCCCTTAACTCGGCATTAAAATAATCAGGGAAAATGTTTAGCTGATAGGTTTCACCATCCTTTTGTTGCACTATCATCATTTGATTGGGTCCCCAAACAGGCCCCAGTGCATTTCCACGAAATTGATAAGACATGACTTAATTTTTTAATTTATAAAATTGTTTACCTGCTCACTTTCGCACGGCAGCATTGCGTCTGCAGCTTTGAGGCGCTACAGAATAGCCTCTTTATTTATTGCTTTATTTGAATTCGCGCTTTATTGTCATAAATTTTATTTTTCATCGGATTTATTCCGGCATCATACATATTTACGGAACTGTTTAGGGAGAACTATTAAAGCTGTTATTTACTCAGAAAAAGAATTGCTGTTTTTTGCCATCCTGGTGAATAATATCGACTAATATCTTTGGGGAAATTAGAAGCTGTGAGGTAGGAAGTACTGCTTCCTGCTTTTATATTAGTACTTTTTGGTATGTGAAAATGATAAATAAATTTCTTGCCTAAATATATTTTCTTACGCTCTCCGCATCAAGGGGGTTAGTCACACCCTTGTTACCGTATTTTCCCCCGTGTTTACCATGCATACTAATACATAGTGTGTTATAGTTCTCAGGAAATAACAGGGTTAAACGACTAATTTATCAAACGCCGCGAAATGTTAAGGCGGGATTGGAAGGTTTTAAAAAGATTGGATATTCTAAACTAGTCAATTATTTTTAATTCGCAAGGATTGGGGAAAATTTTTTCACGAATTATTGCCCCTAAATTCCCGCCTCAGGCGGGGATTTGGCAGACTTTGTAATTGTACCTGTCACAATTCTAATTTTAGTCTTGCTCTAATCGCCTAAAGTGGATGGCAAAATTGTGCATTACTTATTTTCAACAAGCTGCAAAAGAACAGGATGTTGTTTATCATCCAGCCAATGTATAAGCTCAATCATATTTTCCTTTTCCATGGCAGTACATCCTGATGTGGGTATGGTATTTCCCGACCATACATGTAAAAAAATACATGACCCATCACCGGAAAATATTTTATCTGAATTGTATCTTACCCACACGCCATATTCATAAGAGCCATCGCCCGACTTCATATGTTCAAAACTGTTCCAGTCTTTGTGAGAAGCAGTATCGGTATTTACCCATGTGTTGTAATGAGAAGAACGCGTATCATCTACACAAATATCACTTGTATCAACTTCTTTAAATGGCATCTTTAAACCCTTCAATGAATGAAAGCTAAACACAGGGCCAAGGCTGAATATACCGGCAGGGGATTTTCCATCGCCTTCCTGCTTTGTAACAAGAGGAACCGGTTTGGATAAGATGCTGTTCCTGTCGAAGCCCAGCCCGTTTCTTCCCAATGTTACTGCAAACTGATTTACTAATTTCCAGGGGTGATGGTTGTCTTTGCGCCCATACAATCGCATCAAGCCCTGTGTCGCATTCCAGCCGGGCGCCGTAACAAACAGCACCTGGTTGCTTGTTTTCAAATAACGATCATAGCTGTCAACAGCCTGTGCCCCCAGGAACGCGGGTATGAACATAAAAATTAAAAGAAAAACGGTTCTTCGATTATTATGAACAGGAAATTTTTTCATGCGTATACCAGTAGTAGCTCTTTCAATTTAGATCAATAATCTCAAAGCTGGATTTTTTTTGTTCCTGCTTTCCTGCTTTGCTAAAATTACTTTTGATTAATGTTTTGAAAGTTGATGAAGTATGCGTTTTATTTTTGTCAAAAAAATTCATGTATGTACATTATTTTTTTTATGCAAATAAAGGTTAACCCACGTTCATTTATATATTTGTATGGTTAAAAATATTATGGTAATTGCTGAAATTATTTTTAAGTAGTTTCACGTAAGGTTAAGCATTTATACAACACAAATAAAAATGAATTTTTTAAAAGCAGTATATGATTGGATCATAGGGTTCTTCGGTATTGAAGACCTGATCAGGATTGTTAAGTCTGGTGATTACAGTTCTTTTCTTACCTATAAAGGAATACTTTCTATCATCGGGCCACTTTTCCCGATAGTTTTAGTGGTGGAGTTACTGGTCGCTTTATTGTACAGGAAATTTAAAGCCATTGATTATAAAATATCTTTTTTTTCTTATGTGCTTAATGCCGTAATCGGGCGGTTTATTTCTATTGCTGCTGTGGTATTTTGTATAGGCCTTTTTGAAAGATATGCAATATTTAAAACAACGTTTACCTGGTATTGGTTTATTTACGGCTATATCGTTTGGGAATTCGGGCATTTTATTTATCATTATTTGGGGCATAAGGTCAGGTTGTTCTGGTGTTTGCACTCTACGCATCATGCGCCCCAGGCAATGAACCTGTCTGTTTCTTATGCACATTTCTTCCTTGAAGGGCCTTATGCAGATGTTATAAGAACTACCGTATGCATTTTAGCGGGCGTGAATCCCCCGATGTTATTCGCAATTATGTTTATTGACGGTTTCTGGGGTGGTTTCATTCATATAGGGGAGCACATGGTTAAGGACGGGAAGTTGGGATTTTTGTATAAATATATCCTTACACCTTCTCATCACCGGGTGCATCATGCCAAAAATCCTTTATATATGGACACCAACTTTTGTAACCTCCTCAATATCTGGGACCGGGTTTTCGGTACTTACCAGCCAGAGGAGCGGAACATTCCTGTTATATATGGCATTACCAGGAAGATGAAGC
Source organism: Ginsengibacter sp. (assembly GCA_040005125.1). GTDB lineage: Bacteria > Bacteroidota > Bacteroidia > Chitinophagales > Chitinophagaceae > Ginsengibacter. The sequence continues at coordinate 2,471 of JBDTZL010000269.1, read as the reverse complement.
CAAACAGTTTTATTGACAGTTATTTTGGAGAGTTTGGATGCCTCGCAAAAGACATCATCAAAGCGCCGGGTATCAAAAATAAATTTTTATATATTTTTATGCCACCCGGATGGAGCCATACAGGGGAAAATAAAACGGCGGGGAGGGTAAGGGATGAGTTTATAAAAAGTTATCATCCGCAGATAAATGAACATTTCGATAGGGGAAATCCTGTTAAAAAAGTTTAAGCGGACTGATAGTTAATTTCTTCTGTGTCTATGCAAGACGGCTATAAATTTCTCGGCTAAATCGATTATGTTTTTGTCTTTAATTAGAAACTTTTCATTACTATTATCTTTTGCTAAATTTATCGCTGTATTCAAAAAATTATAAAATTTCTTTTCATCATCATTACTTTTAAATAATTGTTGAACCTCTGGAGAACCTAAAATAGCTTTAACCAAATCTCAGTTTTCTTCAAATTTTTCTTTAATTCAAATTCTCCAAAATATATGCTTTCTTTTATTCTTTTATTCTTAATAGTAATATTATATATTACGTATTGTTTGCATTTCGATGGCATATCTATTAATTTGACCATTTCCTTTTAATTCAAATTCAATTTTATGTTAGCTCGAAATTTTTATAATTATTAATAGCAGTCCTAATGTTTCAAAGCGTCAACCCAATATAATATTGGCATTTATTTTTTAGTCACTTGACTTGCCCTAATATAATACATCTTCTCAATCGCCGAAGGATTAAATCTTAAATACATCTGACATGACGATGTAATACTAACATTTGTAAGCAAATACGTTACCCCTCCGGCTTCATATTCAACCCTACCCCAATCCTTCCACGAATTAATAGTGATAATTGCCATAATAACCTGCGCTGTTTTTTCTTCTCCGAATAACGTAATAGCTTTTTCATAAAGTGCATCACTTAGGCCATGCTGGTGAATGAGCGTGATCTCTTCTGTCATAGCCAGCAATAACTGTTCTTCTTCTGTAAACACATCACCGGCTTCACGCCATACACTCATCAAAAAAATGCGTCGCGGGGTTTCTCCCAGTTTAAGCGCATCTCTTGAATGGGCATTTACGCAATAGGCACAACCATTAATCTGTGATGCCCTTATTTTAATCATTTCGCGATGCAGCTTGTCAATTGATGAAATGCCGATGTATTTATTCATTGCGAACATTACCTCGTAAGCTTCGGGTTGCACTTTGCCCATATTTAATCTTGTTGCCATAATATATTTTTTATTTTGAACTGAAATTATGAATTAGAAATCAATTTGGCAGGATGACAAATCCACCCGGTTACCAATATATTTTCGAAACTTTCAACATAAACTATGATGCGCTTTTAACCGAAACTTTGATCTTTGAAACTTAGGCCTCACCCCAACCCCTCTCCTTCAGAGAGGGAACTAACTTACCATAGACATCTTCAATGCGCACCTAAACTGCCAATTACTAACTATGAACCACAAACTACTAATTATGAACTATGAACTTTGGACTTTCGGAGCGTCTCACTTAAAGAAATTATTTCTATATTTAAAATATAAACAGACACAAAATGATCCAAAGTTTGGTTCTTATCCAGGGAAAAAACGTCAAAGAACAAAATCTTCAGATTTCCCTGCAGAATGCATTACAGTTGGTAATAGGTAATGCACCCGGGTTTGGTATAATTTTACATATTGCCGCTGATGCTCCTGAGTACCTGGAAAAAGCGCTCATTAAGTTTGCGGAGGTACCAAAAGTAACCGCGGTAATAACACTCATGGTTCGAGCTACTTAGTGGGTACACATAGTTTCAGAAGTTTAATTTAACCCGATCTGGGAGGATTGCGTATGCTGCAACTGTAAAGGTCCACCGGTTGGATTATTTAACAAAAATTTTCTAATCTTGAAATAGTATCGCTTTCAGGAAGGCTGGAACAAGAACTAATTGAATTTCTTGATAAACATACAGAGAACACCATGGTTGTGATGGGTGCATATGGACGCAGTGCTATGTCACGTTTGTTTAAGCCAAATCTTTCAAATGTTGTACTTGAACAATCCGGGATATTTTTATTTATGGCCCATGATTGAAAAAACAGGGAGATAAAATGAAATTTTATACCGGAGTCATCAGGCTATTGCGGCATTAGCCTTGATCTCATCCATGTGAATACCGGAATGGCTTTCATCATACACGCAGGTTCCTTTATTTATTAAAAGTACCTGTGGTGATTCATGATATACATGGAACTCATCGGCAATTTTATTGGAAATATTTCTGTGATTTATGATATCAAGAAAATAAAAATCTATCCCTTCGGGAAATGCGTTCTTATCAAGCCTGTGCCTTGCCATACTGCTTATTGAACAGCGGCTGCTATGCTTAAATATTACCTGGGGCCTGTTGGCAGAATTTGCTTTTATTTCTTCGAGCTGTTGCTCATTTAATAAAGGGATCCAGTTCATATG